>JAITXK010000148.1 GCA_031284765.1 Candidatus Symbiothrix sp. | reverse complement strand
GAGGGGGTATATGAATTGCAAGATACATCGTTCATCAAATTGCATACCTACACGAACAGTTCGTTGCAATCGACTAATCCTACCTATAAGCCGGCAGAATTTGTGCGGACAGACGGCATAGCTTTCGATCGAAACCATAATCTTTTTATAGCCAATGCGGGAGTTGCCGAAGGATTATCGGTTTTGACAAATAAAGGAGAATGGTATTCATTCCCTTTAATTGATAAAGTTCAAGTGAATCGATTGGTAATTACAAAAGACAATAAAAAATGGATTAATCTATTTAGTGGACTCAACATAGGAATAGCTGTTTTCGATGATAATGGGACGATTGAAAACAAAAACGATGATAAATTGTATTTTGGCAGTCACTTTACAGACCAGCAAGACCGGAAAGTGGATGAAACAACTTATTCAAGCATTGCTGAAGACCAAAACGGCGTCATCTGGGTGGGAACCGATAATGGGCCGATCACTTTCTCTTCTGCCGAACAAGTGCAACAGGGACGATGCACCCGGTTGGTAAGCATGGACGAACGCGGTGAAGGCTATTATCCCATGGAAGGTGACAAAGTAACCGCTATCGCGGTGGACGGCGCTAACCGAAAATGGATTGGCACGGCTGGCAACGGCGTCCATATCGTAGATCAGTCAGGCGAGCTAAAAATAGATAATCTGAATAAGAACAATAGCCCCCTCATTTCCAACAACATCAATTCCATTGCTATCAACGGAGCAACCGGCGAAGTCTTCTTTGCCACCGACATGGGCATCTGCTCCTATATGAGTGATGCAATAGACGGGAAACCGGATTATTCCAATGTATATGCTTATCCCAATCCGGTACATCCTGCACGGCAGAGTAGGGTAGCGATTACCGGTTTGATGCAAAATTCAACCGTAAAAATTACCGATTTAGCCGGCAATTTAATGAAAGAAGCCGTTTCCAATGGCGGACTATATACATGGAATTGTACAGGTCCAAGCGGAGAAATCGTGAAAGCCGGTGTTTATTTGGTATTTGGCACCCTTCCTGATGGTAGTCAAGGCGCAGTAACCAAAATAATGGTTATCAGATAAATTAAGATGTGTTTGCCCGTAAATAGCTTAAAACAACGAGAAATGAACATAACGCTTCGGGCGTTCTTTCAAATCCAAAAACAACTTGGAAGCATTGTAGGCGGTCGAATCTAAATGGTCATACAATGTGCGGTCGTTTAATAGCAATCCGAGCGAGTTGGTTGGGTTGTTTAGTTGCTGTGAAATTTGATTCATATTGTTCAATAGCGTATCCACGGATGAAAACGTGCGTTGAAAATCCACCGCTTTCAAATTTCCGCTGACTACCGAAAAATCGGACGAAACGGTATTCAAATGGCTGGCAATGGCTGGAATATCGTTTGCTAACAATCCGCTGAGTTGCGCCGATGATTTTTGAAGATCGGCTGTGGTTGCTTCAATATGATTCAACGATTGGTTCAAAGCCGGATGATTTACCAATACCTGAATTCCCAATAAGATAGAATCCAAACGGGGCAAAATCTGTTCGATTTGCGGAAGAATGTCGGTCGAAAGTTTGTCCATCATCCCGATGGCGGCCACACCCTGAATCGTATCACCTATTGCACAATACGAACCGACATAGGTATTTAGTTTCAAATCCAAATACGCACCGGCCGTTAAATTGGATTTTAATTCGGCATAACTGCCGGTTTGTACTTTCAAATCCTTATCTAAACCGATTTGTACCACAATATGGCCCGGATGATTGTAGTCGTATTGAATGTCATTCACGATGCCGACTTTAAATCCATCGACCAGCACCGGACTGGAATTTTGCAATTCGGACACATTCGACAGGGAAATATAATAATAATTTGCCGGTTGAAACAAATTAATCCCTTTCATGTAATTCAATCCGAGAAACAAAATCACTAAACTTATAATGGTAATAACGGCAATAGTAACTTCTTTGGTAAATACTTTTTTCATTCTATTTAATATATGGTTTGCACTTTTACTCCATTTTCAAAACGGACGATAAAGGCATCTTTAAAATCTTTTAAGATCGATTTGCGGATTTGGGATATTTCGTTCAAATGAATGGATTCTCCATAAGTATATTTATATAGGTGATTTTCAACATAATAATCTACTTTATATCCTTTGAATTCAGGCGATTTAGCCGGTAATTTACTGTTTCCCGCCAAAATTTGTACTTTATAAATGGATGCCGGTTTAGTGGGTTCTTGGGGAGGGGAGGCTATTTCTTTCGGTTGTTGCGCCGGAATTTCTTCGGGACGATTTTCTATGGTTGAAAAAGCTTTTTTTTCATCATGATTTTTCCGGTCATAGTCATTTTTATACTTGGTAAATGCTCTGCAAATAGCTTTTGCATGCTTTTGTTGCCCTTCTTTACTTAACAGGAACGTTTCTGCCTCCGGATTGGACATAAAATCCAATTCGATTAGTATGCGCGGCATGCTGGAATTGCGCAAAACGGCAAAAACATCTTGTTTTACGCCCCGTCCCCTCCATTGCACGCAAGATTTCAGTTCGTCTAAAACAAGGCCTGCAAAATCCAGACTTTGTTCGAGAAACTTGTTTTGAATAAATTCAAAAATGATATACGATTCGGTCGAATTAGGGTCAAAACCCTCGTATTTTTCTTCGTAGTTAGCTTCCAGTTTGATTACGGAATTTTCCCTTTGAGCGACTTTCAGATTATCTTTTGTACGGGAAAGACCGAAAGCATATACTTCCGGACCTCGAACGGTGGGAGAATTGCAAGAATTGACATGAATGGAAATAAACAAATCGGCTTTGGATTTATTGGCAATGTTTGCGCGTTCGTTTAATCCGATAAATTTATCGTCTTTTCGTGTGTAAATCACTTTTACGTCCGGATGTTGTTCGGCAATGTATTGTCCCAGAAGCCGTGTAACTGCCAGATTTACATTTTTTTCTTTGCCTCTTTTCCCCAATGTACCGGGGTCGTATCCACCATGTCCTGCATCCAACACCACTACAAATGGTTTATGTGTATTACCGGTCAAGGGAAATGCAACCGATAATGCAAGAAAAAAGAATAATATAGAAAATAATTTATTCAAATGTACTACTTTTGCAATATCGGGAACAAATTTAGATGTTTATTTTGAACTACCCAAAGAAAACACTGACATTTTGGACTATATTTTTAATTGGCATATAATTTGACAATTATGGAACAGCGAAAATTAAATGGAAAAAGATGAATAAAAACTTTTCAAATACGGTAAAGGAAATTATGATGTTCAGTCGTGAAGAGGCCGGACGATTACATAATTCCCAAGTGGGAGTGGAACATATCCTGCTGGGAATCCTGAGAAATAAACAAAATACCGCTTCGGACATCATTCGGCAATTGGGTGTAGATTCACAGGCTTTGAAATCTGCCTTGGATAACGAAATGTATCAGGAAGGAAGCTATGTTTCTGAAAATCAATTAACCATAGATAGAACGGTGGAAAATCTCTTGCGCTTGAGTTTGTTGGAATCATTGAGCATGGATAGTCCCGAAACGGATACTGAACATTTGCTTTTAGCCATGCTGAAAAATACAGAGTGGGCTGTTTCCCGCATATTAAACGAATACAATTTGGATTATCAAACGGTTTATCGTGCAGTTTTGGACAGCAAAGGCATCGAAAAACCGATACCTCAAATGGGCGCAGCGTTTGATGAGGATGAAGAAGACGAGGAAGAAGACCAATTTTCCCACTCGCGAAAAAAAGAATTTGTCCGCAACAATGCGAATGCCAAAAATAGCGATACGCCAGTCATCAATAGTTTTGGCACCGATGTGACGAAAGCTGCCGAAGAAGGCCATTTAGACCCGATTGTCGGTCGCGAAACTGAAATCGAACGTTTGGCGCAAATCCTGAGCCGCAGGAAAAAAAATAATCCGGTATTAATCGGCGAGCCGGGCGTTGGAAAGTCGGCTATTGTCGAAGGTTTAGCTATGCGTATCGTGCAGCGGAAAGTGTCGCGCGTACTGTTCGGAAAAAGAATCATCAACCTGGATATGGCCTCGGTCGTGGCCGGGACAAAATACCGTGGACAATTTGAAGAACGCATCAAAGGAATTTTGAACGAGTTATCGAAAAATCCAAATATCATTTTGTTTATGGACGAAATCCATACCATTGTCGGTGCAGGAGGCGCCAGCGGTTCGATGGATGCGGCCAACATGCTGAAACCCGCTTTGTCCCGCGGCGAAATTCAATGTATTGGTGCTACCACTTTAGATGAATACCGCAAAAGTATTGAAAAAGACGGCGCCTTGGAACGCCGTTTCCAAAAAATCATTGTGGACCCAACCACTGCTGAAGAAACCATGGAGATATTGAAAAATATCAAACCGAAATACGAAGACCATCACAACGTTGTCTATACCGATGAGGCGTTGGAAATGTGTGTGAAATTGACTGACCGTTACATTAGTGACCGCAATTTCCCCGATAAAGCCATTGATGCTTTGGACGAATCCGGTTCCCGGACGCATATATCGAATATTGTCGTACCCAAAGTCATCGAAGAACTCGAAGCGCAAATTGAAGCCGTTAAACGCGAGAAAAGCAAGGCTGTAAAGGTGCAAGATTTTGAATCGGCCGGCGGTTATCGCGACCAACAACGGCAACTGGAACTGAAACTGGAAGCGTCGCAATCCCAATGGGAAAAAGAATTGCAGGAAAATCGCGAGATTGTTGATGGTGACAAAGTGGCAGAAGTCGTTGCCATGATTTCCGGCGTTCCCGTGCAACGGATTGCGAAAGCCGAAAACCAAAAGTTAATGGAAATGGAATCAGTCTTAAAATCCAATGTGATTGGACAAGACGAGGCTGTGCAAAAAATAGTGAAAGCCATTCAGCGCAACCGCATCGGCTTGAAAGACCCGAACAAACCCATCGGCACGTTTATGTTTTTAGGCCCTACCGGTGTTGGTAAAACGCACTTGGCAAAGAAATTAGCGGAATATTTATTCGATTCGGCCGATACCTTGATCCGCATCGACATGTCGGAATACATGGAAAAATTCACGGTTTCGCGATTGGTCGGAGCGCCTCCGGGATACGTGGGCTATGAAGAAGGCGGTCAGTTGACGGAAAAAGTACGTCGCAAACCGTATTCTATCGTCTTGTTGGACGAGATAGAAAAAGCGCATCCCGATGTCTTCAACCTCTTGTTGCAGGTGTTGGACGAAGGCCGTTTGACGGACAGTTTGGGCCGCCGTATTGATTTCAAAAACACGATTTTAATCATGACTTCCAACATTGGAACGCGCCAGTTGAAAGATTTCGGCCACGGCATCGGGTTTACCGCCGCTACTTCGGCCAACGACAAGGAATTTTCGCGTGGAGTAATCCAGAAAGCCTTGAACCGCGCTTTTGCCCCCGAATTTCTGAATCGGGTGGATGACATTGTGATGTTCGACCAATTAGACAAAGAGGCCATTCATAAAATTATTGACATCGAATTGCGCGATTTCTATAAACGCATCGAAACGCTGGGCTATCAACTGACTATGACCGAAAAAGCCAAAGAATTTATCGCCTCCAAAGGCTACGATGTGCAATTCGGCGCTCGTCCGCTGAGACGAGCCATCCAAAAATATCTGGAAGATGAATTGGCTGAAATGATTATCAAGGAGAATGTAAAGGAAGGCGATGCAATTACGGTGGATTTGGATGCGGAAAACACGAAAATTGTTACTGCAGTGGAAAAAAAGGTGGCTGTTCTTCAGGAGGTAGAATAATTAGCCGAATCGGAAAGCATTAAACAAGGGAACATACAGCAACTGCTTGTTTTATCGCTTGTTTGGCCTGATTCCATTCAAAGGGGAGGTACATTTTTGGTAGCGGGTCTTCAACGGTAAAAGTGTGCAAAATGCTCATGATATAAAATAATTTGCATTTTTCTTATTCTTTATCTGCTTGTAGCAACTAAACTGCTCCTCAGGTGTATTGGTCATTGTAGCAATAAACGAAAGTGACTTTGGGAACATGGTACGGATACGCAGTGCTATTTTTTTCAACTCGTC
>JAITXK010000123.1 GCA_031284765.1 Candidatus Symbiothrix sp. | reverse complement strand
TTCAATCCTTCCATTTCTTCAAAAATAGATTCGTTGCCTTTGAAAACATGAATTTCCTGGTCGGTAATCGTGTCGTTGGCTTTTCCGTTGATGATATAAATTAAGGAAGTTATTTCAGGGAATGTTTGAGCGATATGACTTAACAAGGCTTCCCGCTTCGCCCGGTCATCTTCGTAAAAAACGACAATCAGCATTACTTCGCCCGTGGAGGAAGTGCGGATGATGATATTCCGCATCAAGCCGTTTTGATTGCGCAAATCGAAAAACGAATACTGATGTTGCTGACAGAAAGTTTTGATTTCCAAGCGAATAGAATTAGACGGTTCGGCCTGCAACCCACATTCATCAATATCCAGGACTTTATCAAACAGGGTCGGAATATGGAAACCCAAGGCATTCATATTTTCAAATGTTTGCCCCGATTGTACTTCTTCCAAAGTCATCCAGCGCTTGTTGGAAAAGGTATATTCCAATTTATTGCGGTAAAACTGCGTTTTTTCCGAACCTAAAATCGGCGAAATTTCAGGCAAAGCAATTTTGCCGATACGAGTCAAATTATCAATTACCTGCTGTTGTTTGTAGCGAATTTGCTCAGAATAAGGAAGAATTTGCCATTTACAGCCCCCACAAACGCCGTAATGTTTGCAAAAAGCAGGGATGCGTTGCGCCGAATATTCATGAAAATGAATCGCCCGGCCTTCAGCATACGAATTTTTCTTTCGCGTCAATTGAATATCCACCACATCTCCCGGAACAACAAAAGGAATAAAAATCACTAAATCGTTGTGCTTGGCAATTGCTTTTCCTTCGGACGCAATGCCGGTTATACGCACGTTTTCTAAAACTGGCAGCGGTTTTTTCACTCTATCAGCGACATTAAAATATATATAAGAATGATGAGACTGACACTCAACATGGGCAATCCCAACAGAAAAAAAAGAACAATGCAGGCTGTGGAAATACCGATGAGCATATACGGTTTTTGATTTCCCTTCCATGCGAAACTTTTGAATTTTAAGGAAAACATCGGAATTTCAGAAACCATCAATCCACAAAAGGCCAATACTAAAACGACAACGGCAAGGGTACACAATATGGGCATTTGCTGGCTGTAAGGATAAATTGTCGGAATTAAAGCCGCCCAAAACAAGGCTGACGAAGGTACAGGCAATCCCAAAAACGAAGTGGTTTGCCGCGTATCAACATTGAATTTGGCCAAGCGCAAGGCCGCAAAAACCGGTAATAAAAAACCGGACAAAGCAAGACTACTGCCGGCCAAAGCAAAAGGACTACCCTCCGTAATCTTTATCAGATAAGAATAAACGACCGTTCCGGGAGCAAGACCAAAACTGATAACATCGGCCAACGAATCCAATTCTGCACCAATATTGGAGTATGCTTTCAACAGGCGGGCAGCGAAACCATCCAAAAAATCAAATATTGCAGCCATCAAGATAAACAGAAAAGCCCCTGTATAATTATCGAAACGAAGTGCCATCACACACGCCATACAGCCTGAGAGAAGATTGAGACAGGTAATCGTATTGGGAATATATTTTATAAAATTCATTTTAACAGGGCTATGATGTCTTGATTTCCATCTACTCTTTGGTCTAATTTGACCTGAATTTCCGCATCCAAAGGCAAAAACAAATCAACACGGGAACCGAATTTAATAAAGCCCAATTGCTCGTTGATACGACAATCGTTGCCTTCTTGTGCGTATGTTACGATGCGTTTAGCCATTGCTCCTGCTATTTGGCGCACCAGAATGTCTTCTCCGTTTTCTCGCCGGATAACTACGGTTGAACGTTCATTTTCGGCACTTGATTTCGGCAGATAGGCTGCGCGAAACCGTCCGTTTTGATGTGAATAATGAACTATTGTGCCGTTGACCGGAACCCAATTCACATGCACATTGGTCAAACTCATGAAAATGGAGATTTGCAGCCGTTTTTCCTGAAAGTATTCCGTTTCAAAAACTTCTTCTATGACCACAACCTTCCCGTCGGCAGGAGCAATCACAATACGATCCGTATTGCCCGAAAATCGGCAACGCGGACTGCGGAAAAAATTGACTACAAAACAAAATAAAATCAGTGAAAGAGCTAAAATCAGTCCGAATATCAAGGCCTTAGAAGCAAAATAATAAAGCCCTATATTCAACAGGGATAGAAAAAGGAATACAACCAAAATAATTTTACGGCCCTCTTTGTGTATTGTCATAATTGTTAACAGTTTTTTTTGAGTGCACAAAGATAATTAAAAATTTACAAATTAGTATAGCAAGCAAGCAAACCTTAGCTCACTTTTACTTTGCCGTACCCATCTTTCTGCAATATTTCGGCAATTTTCATTCGAAAATCGCCTTGAATAATAATTTCGTTGTCTTTGGTCGAACCGCCTACACCGCATTTGGTTTTCAGCCACTTGCCTAAGACCTGCAAATCAGCGTCTTTGCCGACAAAGCCCGTTATCAAGGTGACTTGTTTTCCGCCCCTATTTCGTTTATCCAATTGAATGCGAAACGCTTGCTTTTCTTTCGGCAGCGTTTCGGGTTCTTCCGTTTCTCCAGTATTGTAGCGGAAATCGGGATTGGTCGAATAGACCACATTCAAACGTTCTTTCCAATCATTATTTTTCATATTCTACTGATTTACAGCAATTTTAAAGCGCTTTTAATGATCCGTTCCACGGTCAAATCCGGATTGTCCTTGACTAATTTGCCGACTACTTTCTGTGATGCCGGTTGATTGAAACCCAGCATGACTAAGGCAGAAATAGCTTCCTGCGCCGTTTCCGATTGGACAACCGCAACCAGCGACTCGGCAGAAGAGCTGACTCCCGGCTTGACTTTGTCTTTCAAATCAATGATAATTCGTTCCGCAGTTTTACTGCCGATGCCCTTCACCGTCTTCAAAGCCGATGAATTGCCCGAAGAAATGATGCCTTCCAATTCATACACTGCCAACGATGACAACATCATGCGGGCGGTATTCGCTCCGACTCCCGACACGGAAATCAAGTGCAAAAACAATTCGCGCTCACGCTTTTCGATGAACCCGAACAATTGATGTGCATCTTCCCGAATGGCTTCGTAAACGTATAATTTACAGTCTTTTGACGATGTCAAAGCAGAATAGGTATTCAACGAAATGGAGGCCGTATAGCCCAATCCGCCTACTTCTATCACCACCGAAGTGGGCGTTAATTCCGCAATTTCGCCTTTAATATAATCCAACATATTATTTCAGTATTTCAGCTAATTTTTCAACTAATTGTTCTCCTCTCAAATTTTTGGCAATAATTACTCCATCCGGATTGATCAAATAATTTTGCGGAATCGAAGTGATGTTGTATTGCCGGGCAACGGCATTTCTCCATCCTTTCAAGTCGGAAACTTGTGGCCATGTCAATTGGTCTTTCTTGATGGCTCCGATCCAAGCCGAACGGTCGCCCTGGTCTAATGAAACGCCCAAAATTTCAAAATCTTTACCTTTATAGGCTTGGTACATCCGCACTAAATTCGGATTTTCCATCCGGCAAGGGCCGCACCAACTCGCCCAAAAATCCAACAACAGATATTTTCCCCTGAAACCGGATAACCGGATGGGCTTTCCGTCAACATCATTTTGCGTAAAATCGGGAGCAACGGAGCCAACGGTCGCCAACAGTGCGGTATGGAGGTGTTGGCTCAATGTTTTTCCCAACTTGGAGTTCTGAATGTCCGGTTTTAATTTTTTAAACAATGTATTCAGTTCCTGCAAATGATTCGTTTGGGAAGTCAACTGGCTCAAAGTCATTACACTCAAATACGAATCGGGATGTTCATTGATAAACGTAATCAACACATCTACTTGCTCTTTTTCCAAGTTTTGATAGCGGTTTTCCAGCCCCGAAAGATAGTATTCGTTATCCAATAACTCGGGCGAAGCGTTTTGATATTCCTCCATCAAGGCTTGTTGTTGCTTCTGAATCGCATCGATACCTGCCATCAAGGACTGATGTTCCGCATTGATTTTAGAACCGGAGATACGGGCATTTGCCAAATGATCCGCGCTATTTATCTGCATTTTTTCCGGTGTAACCAGAAGCAAAAGTTGGTCACCCGATGGATTGCTGTCCACAGAACCCCCATTTGGCAACAAGACCAGCCGTCCGTTTGCCGGTTCATCGATGGTTCCGGTAAACGAAAACCGCCCGTTTTTCAATACCACAGATTTGGAAGCCACATTCTCATCTCCGTTCTCATCCGCTAAATATTGGAGATAAATGACTGCCGGCGCACTGTAATCGCCGATTTTTCCTTCAATTGTAAAAACGCCTTTCTTTTGAGCACTCAGGCTCAGGAAACAGAGGCTGAATAGAACTATATAAAGCGCTCGTGGAATACTACTTTTTCTCATGATTATTGTAAATAAAATTTTAATTATTCAATGATTTATGCGAGTGGCTGACACATTCTACATTCCCAACCAGCGTTTCGTTTCTTCGATTGAGCGACCGGTTTTTGCGGCATAATCCGCCAACTGGTCATCGGCCACACGACCGATATGAAAATAACCGGATTCGGGATGCGCAATATACATTCCTGCCACCGACGCCGTTGGATTCATTGCGCCGTTGGACGTTAATTCGATGCCGATACGGTTCATTTGCAGCAATTCGTCAAGGACAAAATTGAGCGACAAATCGGGGTGCGACGGATAGCCTGAAGCGGGACGAATACCGCGGGACGGCGCGTACAGCAACTCTTCGGGAGTAAAAGCCTCATCAGGAGAATAGCCCCAATATTCTTTGCGGACTTTTTCGTGCAGGTATTCGGCGGTAGCTTCCGCCAAGCGATCGCGCAGGGTTTGCTCTACCAGCGTTTGATAGGCATCGTCCGAATGTTCACAACCGCAGGAGCAATGTTTTTTCGCAACACCTGCCGTTGCCGCGAAAAAGCCGATATAATCGCCTTGCGGACGGATAAAATCCGTCAGAGCTTTGTAGGTGTCATCTTCGCGCTTTTCCTGCTGGCGCAAAACGGGAATCTTCACTGTCCCGTTGTTACGGACAACAACCAATGCTTCGTCCTCTACTCGTACCGGATAAAAACCGACAATCGCCCGAATCATATCGGGACAAGTTTCACTCCAGGCGGACACGGTTTTCTTTGCATCCTGAATCAATTGTAAAGCCTCTTGAGCCTTCGTCTGCTCGTTTTCGGGCAAGCCGTTCAATAGCAATGCATCGAAATGCGCATATTTGACCGGCAACTTCCAAGCCGACAAAAACGCCGCCCAGTTAATATAAGGTATAATTGTTTGTACCGGAATCGCATCCACCACTTTGGCGCCTTCGATACGCGGTTTCGGATTTTGATACTCCGCATCTTTCAATTGAAAACGATGTTTCCGGGCATAATCAAGGGAAACCAATTCTTTTTCCTTGTGCCCTTCCACCCGCAGTTGATTGTATTTTTCTTTGATTTCTTGCGTGTAATCCGCTTTGGTAAGGTCGTTCAGTAATTGCTTGGCAACAGGCACCGCTTGCGAAGCATCGTGAACCTGCACCACCGCGCCATGATACAGCGGGTCGATTTTCAATGCCGTATGCAGGGGTGAAGTGGTTGCCCCGCCAATCAGCAGGGGTTTGTGCAAGCCCGCTTTTTCCATTTCGGCGGCCACGACTGCCATTTCCTGCAAACTCGGCGTAATCAGACCGCTCAATGCAACAATGTCCACGTCTTCCTCTTTTGCCCGTTGAATAATGATTTCGGGGGGAGTCATGACGCCCAAATCAATGACTTCGTAATTATTGCAGGACAAAATCACGCTTGTGATGTTTTTGCCGATGTCGTGCACATCGCCTTTCACGGTAGCAAGCAGGATTTTTCCGGCTTTGGCGGTGTTGGCCTGTCGTCCGGCCTCAATGAAGGGTTGGAGAATGGCGACCGCTTTTTTCATCGTGCGCGCCGTTTTAACCACTTGGGGCAGAAACATCTTCCCTTCGCCGAATAAGGTTCCGACTTCGTTCATGCCTTGCATCAGCGGTTGGTCGATTAAATCCACCGGATTCGGATACAGGGGCAAAGCCTCCCGAATATCTTCTTCCAAAAAATCACCGATGCCTTTGACAAGGGCGTATTTGAGGCGTTCAGCAACGGGACAAGTGCGCCAGTCGTTCGCGTGGGCAGTGCGCCGGTTGGCTTCACCGTTTTGTTCCTCGCTATGTTGCGTCAACCAATTCATCAGTTTTTCCACCGCACCGGATGAATGGTTGAATAAAACATCTTCAATTAAATTCCTTAAATCTACGGGTACATCTTCGTATGGCAGCGTTGTGGACGGATTCACTATCCCCATATCCATCCCTTTTTGAATGGCATAATAGAGAAAGACCGTGTGCATGGCTTCACGCAAATAGTTGTTTCCGCGAAACGAAAACGACAGATTGCTGACTCCGCCACTGACTTTTGCGCCTTGCAAATGCTGTTTAATCCATTCGGTGGCACGAATAAAATCTTCGGCATAGCGGTTGTGTTCCTCAATGCCGGTAGCTATTGCCAACACATTCGGATCGAAAATAATATCGGACGGGAGGAAACCGGCTTTCTCGGTCAACAAGCGGTACATGCGTTCACAGACTTCAATTTTCCGTTCAAACGTGTCGGCTTGTCCCTGTTCGTCAAAAGCCATGGCGATGACCGCCGCGCCGAACGATTGGACCTTTTTGGCCTTTTGCAGGAAATCGGCTTCGCCGTTTTTGAGGCTGATGGAATTGACTATGGATTTGCCTTGCAGGCATTTCAAACCGGCCTCAAGGATGTTCCAGTCCGAACTGTCCACCATGATGGGAACTTTGGCAATATCAGGCTCGGAGGCAATCAGATTCAGGAAGTTGGTCATCTCCTGCGCACCTTCCAATAAGCCGTCATCAACATTAATATCTAAAACTTGCGCACCTTCTTCCACTTGTTGGCGGGCAATGCTCAGCGCTTCTTCGTACTTCTTTTCCTTAATCAGGCGGAGAAATTTACGCGAACCGGCTACATTGCAACGCTCACCGATGACCGTGAAACAGCCGGCGGAAAGGGGAAGATGATACACATCCAAGCCTGCCAATACCAATTCAGAAGAGGGCTGTAGCCCGTCACAACCAGCGGGCAGATGCGGTTTTGCCCCTTTCACAATATCCGCATAGTGCGCAATATGGTCGGGCGAAGTTCCGCAGCAACCGCCGATGATATTTACCAAACCTTCGTCAATGTATTCCTGAATTTGCAGAGCCATCCGTTCGGGCGTTTCGTCGTATTGTCCCAGGCTGTTGGGTAATCCCGCATTGGGATAGGCGCTGATGTAAAACGGGGCGATTCGTCCCAGTTCTTTCAGAAACGGTTTCATATCGCGTGCGCCAAACGAACAGTTTAGCCCGATACTGAGCAATTTAACATGAGAAATGGACACCAAAGCCGCTTCCAGGGTTTGTCCCGATAGGATGCGTCCGCTTTTCCCCGAAAGGGTAAACGAAACCATGATGGGGATGTCTTTTCCCAACTCCTGCATGGCATCTTCCGCAGCCATCAGAGCGGCTTTGACATTCAGGGTGTCAATGGCGGTTTCAATCAACAAAACATCTACTCCGCCTTCAATCAAAGCCAGCGTTTGCATTAGAAAAGCCTGATACAACTCATCAAACGAAACACTCCGGTGCGCAGGATTCGACACGTCGGACGATAATGAAGCGGTTTTATTCGTTGGTCCGATAGAACCGGCAACAAAACGCGGTTTGTCGGGATTGCGGCTGGTGTATGTGTCAGCGATTGCCCGCGCAATTTTGGCAGATTCGAGATTTAGCTCTCTCACATCGTTTTCCATATTGTAATCGGCCATCGAAATAGCGTTTGCACTGAACGAGTTGGTTTCGATAATATCCGCTCCGGCATCCAAATAGCGGGCGTGAATGGCTTGGATAATATCGGGGCGCGTGAGGCTCAACATATCGTTGTTGCCTTTCATTTGGCCGGGGAGGCGAGCGAAACGTTCTCCGCGGTAATCTTCTTCCGTCAGATTGTAGCGCTGTATCATGGTTCCCATCGCACCGTCTAAAATGAGGATGCGACTTTGCAAAAACTGTCTTAATGTGGTCATTTGATGATATTTTGTATGATTATGCAAATATACGTGATAAAAACGAATTTTCCACACTGACAAGTGAAAATGGTATCCGCAAAAGTGAGGGGAAACCTTCAATTACCGACGGGAATTTTTCACCACCGAATAATGCACCGTCAAAACTCCAGCCCCCCGCAAAGACTCTTTAATCTTATGCACCACAGACATCTGCGTGTCTTTGTCGATTTTCAGGATAGCCGTCAATTTGCCACGGTCAGCCTCGGGAAGTTCTGTTTTGAAAGACTGCAAGTGGGCCGGTAAATCGTCCAAAGCAATAAAACCGGAATTGAACTGAATTTGATGCAGGTCTTTGCCCACCATAATATAGACAAGTAACGATTTTTCCTGCAACTTCTGCATTTCTTCGGTTACCGGCAGGTCGAGTTGAGTCATTACCGGAACGGTTTGCATGCTGGTTACAATCATGAAAAAGAACAGGAGGGTAAACACCAAGTCGGGCAGAGCGGCCGTGTTCAAGCCGGGCACTTGCCTGTTGGCCGATTTGCGAAAACGGCTCATTGGGCGCCTCCTTCGTTGAGTGTTTCGGTTTCCGAAATATGATAGGGAAAGGCTGTCCGGATCGCTTCTTTTTGTTCGAGAGTTAAGCGTGCAAACGATTTTTGGAACAAGCGGTTGGCCGTTTCATTGCGCAATTCATTATAGGCAGCCGTTATTTCGCTCAATACGGAAAGATAGGTCTGATAGGTCGTTTTGGGAGCCACGTATAGCGCGATGACATGCTTGGAGGTAACCGCAAAAGAGCCGATTTCGGGAATATCCAGGGTTTCTTTTTCCGGCAGGAAATCCGAATTGTCAGGATTGGAAATAAATGTTTTACTTAGCGCACGAATGTCCTGAAGCGGAAATTCCTCGTTTTCGAATGCAATACGGTCATTGGCGTCAATAGTCAAGGTCAGCAAATTGCGTTGCTGAATATCCATGCGTTTTTTCAAAACGTTTTCGACTACCGGCGGATTCATTTTCCGATAAATGCCGGTCTTGGAATCGAATGAACTGGTAATAAGGAAAAACGTCAGCAACAGAAAAGCAATATCGGCCGAGGCGCCCGAATTGATTTGCGGTATTTTGCGCTTGAAACGTGTCATTGCCTTTTGTATTGAATAATCAGATCTAAAATCGTAATGGAGGCGTCCTCCATTTGTCCGACTATTTTTTCGACTCTCGTCAGAATATAATTGTAAAAGAATTGAAGGATCAATGCGACAATCAGACCGCCCACAGTCGTAATCAACGCAAATTTCATCCCGCCGGCAACAATCGTCGGATTAATATCACCAAATTGCTGAATTTGATCGAAGGATTCAATCATACCGAGCACCGTTCCCAAAAATCCCAAACTGGGTGCGGCTGCAATAAATAAGGTAATCCATGACAGATTTTTTTCCAGCAAACCCGTCTGCACAC
Source organism: Candidatus Symbiothrix sp. (assembly GCA_031284765.1). GTDB lineage: Bacteria > Bacteroidota > Bacteroidia > Bacteroidales > Azobacteroidaceae > Azobacteroides. The sequence goes on along the minus strand of JAITXK010000123.1, from coordinate 1,611 downwards.
TTCCGTAAGCCGTTATGGATTTGTCGATTACATCCACCTCTTCGTCAATGCGACTCAAGGCTTGGTAACAGATGGAGGCTACCGGCCCTCGTGTGTTTTGGGCAATTTGTTTGGCAACATCCAAATTGCGTTTTTTCAACAATTCTTCCGTTTGCGACAAGAATTTCTTTGTATTGATTTGAGCCAATGTCAAATAGATAATGCGCTCCAGACAGAATGCCAAACCGATCACCAAAACCAAAGAAATGATCCCCATGAAATAAGGATTGCCTTCTATGAATTTAGTTTTAATCGCTTGATAAATACCTTCATTTTCGCTGACAGTTGAAATAATAAGGAGTAATGTCATGATAATTATAATCAGAGATGTGGAGCATACGAGGATCGAACTCGTCACCTTTAGACTGCCAGTCTAACGCTCTAGCCAGATGAGCTAATGCCCCTGTTTTTTGAAAAACACACAAAGGTAACGGATTTTCTCAAAAACTGATTACTTTTGTGTAGTTTTTTATATCGAATGAAAGAAAAAATAATTTTGGGTATCGACCCGGGCACCACCGTAATGGGCTACGGATTAATTAAAGTAATTGATAATAAACCGGATATGATGGCGATGGGCGTTTTGATTCTTGATAAACATGCCGATCACTACATGCGTCTCCGGCGGATTTTTGAACGGGTAATCAGTTTGATTGATGAATTTTTGCCGGATGAACTGGCCATTGAATCACCTTTTTTTGGCGCCAACGTGCAAAGCATGCTTAAATTGGGACGGGCGCAGGGCGTGGCGATGGCCGCAGCCTTAACCCGCGACATCCCTATTTTCGAATACGCTCCGTTGAAAATCAAAATGGCGATTACCGGCAACGGCCGCGCTTCCAAAGAGCAGGTGGCCGATTTGCTGAAACGGTTTCTGAAAATTCCACAAGAAGACATGTTGCCCCAATTAGATGCGACTGATGGTTTGGCGGCTGCCATGTGCCATTTTCTGCAAAGCAATCGTCCGCAACAAACGAAACAATATACCGGTTGGAAGGATTTTATCAATAAAAATGAAAAACGGGTTCGGGATTAATGGATAATAATGCTTATTTTTGTATCCGTTATTTATGTTTCAATAAAAAAATATCGCAATGAAAAAATCAGTAATGCTTCCCTTGCTACTTGCAGGGATGATTTTGAGTATGGTGAGTTGTTTGCCCGAACCGGGGGAAAGTTATTTCAATATACCGGCAGACCCAGCTGTCGTGCGTAAAATAGAGGATTTAACGTATATATCTACTCCTCGCGGGCATTTTCTTGCTCCTGACTTATCCGATAAGGAAGATAACGCCTGTTTAATAGTCGATTATACGGTTTATCCCGATCGAAACCCGTTGACGGCAGAAGCTATTCAAGTTCTTTTGTCTGTCAAGCAAAGCATTGCGGAAAAAAAAGAATCCATGGTGGTGGACAAGGATACATTGCCGTTTATAACTATTACGCCGGTGACGTATTCCGAATTTTTAGACGGCAAAATCTTTTTCGAACTGACCCATTCAATGACGAAAGATGCCGAAATCGCCTATCAGATGACTTGGGTGCCGACAACCAACGGCTCAACAGACGAAT
>JAITXK010000016.1 GCA_031284765.1 Candidatus Symbiothrix sp. | reverse complement strand
AAAGGGTCTTCCACCGTTCCGTAAGGCGATGATTTGGATACAAAGCCGCGGGCGGAAGTGGGAGAATATTGCCCTTTGGTCAAGCCGTAAATTTTGTTGTTCATGAGGAGAATGTTGATGTCCACATTTCTTCTTACGGCATGAATGAAATGGTTTCCGCCGATGGCCAAACAATCGCCGTCGCCTGTGGACAACCACACCGATAGCTGCGGATTGGCCGTTTTCACTCCTGTGGCAATGGCTGCCCCGCGTCCGTGAATGGTGTGAAATCCATACGTGTTCATATAATAAGGCAAGCGGGACGAACATCCAATGCCGGAAATAACCGCTGTGTCGTGCGGCGCAACGCCCAACTGTGCCATGGCTTTGTGCAGACTGCTTAACACGCCATAATCGCCGCAACCCGGACACCAACGTACCAATTGCGGACTTTTGAAATCTTTTGCTTCGTAATTTGTTTCTGACATGATATACAATTTACATTATAATAATTGGATGATTTCTTCTACTAAACGGGAAACAAGAAACGGTTGCCCTTTCACGCGATTGAACAGCAAGGGATTGAATCCGTCAATCTTTGTCCGAAGGTAACCGGCAAATTGTCCCAGATTTTGTTCGATGACCAATACTTTTTTGTATTTCAGAAGAATGGCTTCCGCGTTTCTCGGCAGAGGGTCAATGAAGCGGAAATGCGTGAAGGCTACTTTGTGACCGACTTCGTGGACTTTCGCCACAGCTTCCGACAAGTGTCCGTACGTTCCACCCCAGCCAACTACCAATACGTCGGCATCTTCATCGCCCTGCACTTCCTGCAAGGGAAGATCGTTGGCGACTTTATCAATCTTGGCACGGCGCGTGGCAACCATTTTCTGATGGTTGTCGGGGTCGGTAGAAATGACGCTGGTATTGAATTCTTTTTCCAAACCGCCGATGCGGTGCGTAAAACCTTCTGTTCCGGGGATTGCCCAGTAGCGCACGTCGTTTTCGGGATTGCGTTGGTAGGGTGTCCATCCCTTTTGTATTTCGGGTGTAACGTAGGGTGGTTTGATGTCGGGATATTCCTCCAAATCGGGAATACGCCATGCGGATGAGCCGTTGGCGATGTAACCGTCGGTTAGTAAGATGACCGGCGTCATGTGTTCCAATGCTATTTTGGATGCCCAAAAGGCGGCGTCGAAGCAGTCGGTTGGTGAGAGGGCGGCCATGACTACGGCGGGACTTTCGCCGTTTCGTCCGTACAAGGCTTGCAACAAGTCGGTTTGTTCGCTCTTGGTCGGCATACCGGTGGATGGGCCGGAGCGTTGTACATCAATGATTACCAACGGAATTTCGGCGATGACCGCTAAGCCGATGGCTTCGCTTTTCAAGGCCAAACCCGGACCGGAGGTACTGGTGGCGGCCAAACTGCCGGCGAAAGAGGCGCCGATAGCCGTACAGATGCCTGCAATCTCGTCTTCGGTCTGCATCACTTTGATGCCCAATTCTTTGCGGGCGGTCAGTTCCTGCATGATGTCGGTGGCGGGTGTGATGGGATACGAACCCAGGAAGAGTTGCAATCCGGCCTTCTCGGCGGCGGCAATCAGTCCGTAGGCTGTGGCTTTGTTGCCGTTGACATCGGTGTAAAAGCCTTTTTGTTGCGATGTGGTTTCAATCCGATAGGTTGAAACGTTGGCGTGGATATTGTGTCCGTAGTTAAATCCTGCCTGCAAAATCAGTAAATTGGCTTGCAGCACGGCGGGTTTCTTCTTGAACTTTTCGGACAATAGCTTTTCTACAATTTCCAACGGGCGGTTGAATAGCCAGCAAACCAGTCCTAATGCGAAGATGTTGCGGCTTTTGAGTGCTTGTTTGTTGTCGGCAACACCTTCCAAGGCATCTTTACACATTTGCGTGATGGGGGCGGCTACTACTTGAACGGAACTCAATCGCAATTCCGCAAAAGGGTCATCCGTTTGGAACAAAGCACGTTCCAAGTCTTCTTTCAGGAACGAATCGGTATCTATGATGACGACCGAATCGGATTTCAGAAATTGTGCATTGACTTTCAATGCGGCCGGATTCATGGCAATCAATACATCGGCTTTATCGCCGGGCGTAAACACGTTTTTAGCGCCCAAGTGCATTTGATAGCCGGAAACACCACTCAAGGTTCCGTGTGGAGCGCGTATTTCCGCCGGATAATCGGGGAAAGTAATAATTTCGTTGCCTAATGCGGCGGAGAGATTGGAAAATAAGGTGCCGGCCAACTGCATTCCATCGCCGGAATCGCCGGAAAAGCGGATGACTACATTGTCCAATTCTTTTACTTTTGTTTCGTGAGCCATAATGTGATATATTCAATTTAATAAATCAATGACTATAATTTTGCGTTTTTTCAAAAACAACGACAAAGGTAAAAAATATAACCCGAAAAGAACTATTTTTTGCTACTTTTGTCAGCTATTTGAGATTATGATTTACTGGCAATTGTTTTGGACGTATATTAAAATCGGCCTCTTTGGCTTCGGCGGAGGCTATGCCATGTTGTCCTTGATTCAGCATGAAGTTGTGGAGACCCATCATTGGCTGACGGCGGCCGAATTTACCGATATTGTGGCTGTGTCACAGATGACTCCCGGCCCGATAGGCATCAATTCGGCAACTTATATCGGTTATACGGTTACCGGCAATGTGTTCGGTTCGCTGATTGCTACTTTTGCCGTTTGCCTTCCTTCATGTATTATGGTGTTGTTGATTGCCCGCAGTTATCAAAAATTCCGGAGTAATCGCTATGTCGATAGCGCTTTTCAAGGCCTTCGTCCTGTAACGGTCGGATTAGTAGCAGCTGCGGCTTTGCTGTTGATGAATCGGGAGAATTTTATTGACTACAAGAGTTTTCTGATTTTCGGTGTTGCGTTTGCGTTAACTTGGTTCAAGAAACTTCATCCGATTGTATTGATTGTTTTAGCAGGGGCGCTTGGGTTGGTTTTGTATTAACTTCAATATTAAATTTCGTTTACAAGTAATTTTAATCCACACTTGTTATAGTAGGGGAATTTCTTGTCGGAGCTGATAATGGTGTATTTTTCGGCAATAGATTGGGCTATAAGCATTCGGTCGAATGGGTCTTCATGAGTTTTACCGTGAATTTCAAGAATAGGTAGCTTTTCCAATTCTTTGATACTATTGAGATCAGTAGATAAAATACATATTTGGGTTTTATTCAAAAAAGTAATAATTTTATCTAAATTATAATCAAGTTTTATCTTATTTCTCGATTGTAGGATAACAATTTCACGTAAAGATTCAACACTGATATAATACGAATGTTGAAAATATTCAATGTCTTCCCGAATATTTTTATTCAGGAAATTGTCTTCTTCCATTAACCAAATCAGTATATGAGTATCAAGCAAGTAGGTATTCATAATCCTAAGTTGAAGATGTCTGCATTCTTGTCATAATGAATTTTACCTTTCATACATCCCCATAATCCTCGCGGTTTAATCCTGTCCCTTGCGTATACTACTTCTTTTGTTTGCTTGGTTGTCTTCCCTATGGAGACTGTTTTTTTTGTTGTTTCTTCTGTTTTCATTTTGTTTTCAAATTAATAATGAATACAAATGTATGATTTTTATTTTAATAAGGCAATATGTAAGACATTGAAGAATGAATCTACATTGGTGTATTTTTATTTAATAATTTATGTCCGATACGGCAAAAGATACACTTTTTCGGCTCGCAATAATTTGTCTTCAATTGAATCAAAGCTTGGGTATCTCCTGCATGTTCGACCTTGATGCCGTAGCGAGTAAATGCCGTTACAATGTGATTTTTTTCGGGAGGAATGGCTTCGAGCAAATCCAAGGCTTTGTTGATGAAAATATCTTGATTTTTCTTTTTCCCGTAAGCGAACAACAAGGGCACAACCGTATTAATCAACAAGATATGAATAGCCGACAAACCCAAACCTTTCTTGTGCTTGGGCGACTCTTTGCTAAAATGATAATGGCTTTCCCAATAGTTGCTTACATTGGAGAAAAACAGGGATTGAAACTCCTTTAAACCCTCTTTCTCCAATAGTTGCGAAAAAAGCGTTTGCTGTTTGCCGACAAATCCCGCCAACTGCACTAATTTAATATGCGGAAAATTATTCGGTCGTATCCGCAAGCTTTTGAAGAGCGATGATTCCAAGGCTTGCAAGCCGTATTTTTGACTTAAAAATTGATATTCGCGTTGCAATAAGCGGTAATAATCATCTTCTACAGCGTCTTCTTCCAGCAAACCCGCTTGACCTAAAAACAACGCTTCGATCTGCACAGGTGAATCGTTGTGCTTGAGGATATATTTAAATGGCAGGCTTTTCGCTAAACGCTCAAAAGCATCGTTATTGATGCCAAAACCGAAATTACGAGCCAGCGTGATGTAAAAAACTTCGTTCCAATCGCCGTGATGGTCGTGCAGAAGTTGGAAAATGGTTTGTATTTTGCGTTCCAGCCGTTCGTAGGTCAAGGCGATTTTCCAGTCGCTCCAATAAATTTCGGGGAGTTCATGTGTACGGCTGAGGCAGGGGATGGCTTGCTCACGATTCAGTAAATACTGATAATTTTCTTTCACATATTCAGGTACTTGCAGTATCCACTGCGGGAGAGTTCGGCCCGATTGGTCGTGTACATTTGTTGTATCCAAGACTTCCACCACATGTAAAATCACGGAATTGTAAGCCTTGTCCACATCATGTTTATGTTTGTACCAATCGGAGGCCGAAGTATGAATTTCCACGTTTCCCGCCCATAGCTTGTCGTCCAATTTAATTTTTGCATTGAAGAAATCGGGGCCGGCATTGGTATTGTAAATGCCCGGGTCAATGATTTCCAAAGGGATTCCGTCGGTGGTTTTGAGGTTGCCGGATACATACAGTTTGTATTTCCAGACATAATGCAATAAAGATTCCATCGTTTTATTTTTAGAGTTGATTAAAGCCGATAATCGGCCGGGGTTTTTCTTCGTGTTTCGTTTCCAAATCCGACAATATTGTGTAAATATCACTGAATTGTGCATTCATATCTCCTTCGATGCTATCGATGCGGCGCCTTAATTCCGAATAGCCCAGGGCATATTTACGCAATTCCACAAATGCCCGCATAATTGAAATGTTGATTTGAATGGCTTTTTGGCTTTTCAGTACACTCGACAACATGGCAATTCCTTGCTCTGTAAAACAGAAAGGAAACGACACTCCAAAGTTGTAAGAGGGGGGTATCACAGTTTGTGATACCCCATTAAGTATCAATAGCTTAGCCTCTTCAGTGGTTAATTGGAACATAAAATCGGGAGGAAATCTGTCGATATTTCTTCGAACAGCTTGCTTCAACACACGCGTTTCAATCTCGTACATCTCTGCTAAATGGAAATCAAGCATTACCCGTTGATTACGAATTTCCAATACTCGGGTTTGGATTAATTCTAACTCGTTCATAATTAATTCGGTTTATAAATAAATTCTGTGCAAAGATAAAACTATTTTGGCAAATTCATGAAAAAACCGTATGTTTGTTGCTAAATTTTATAGAGTTATTCGCTATGCATAAAGTATCTTGTATTCTTAGTTGCCTGATTTCTGTCATTTTATCTTATGCCCAAAACGGCGCTCAATCTCTTCAGCTACACGATATTGTTGCAAAAAAATACTCCCCAACAGGTATTTACGAGATACAACCGATGCCCGATGGCGAACATTACACCGTATTAAGTTCCGACAACAAAGCCATTCTGAAATATGCCTATAAAACAGGTCAACTGACCGATACGCTCTTTCACGTGGATAAAGTGCGCGAAACCAAACTACCATCCATCGAAGGCTATTCCATCGACAGCCGCTGCTACCACATTCTGGTTTGGAACAAAAAAGAATACATCTATCGCCGCTCGTGGAAAGCCGATGTCTATGACTACGATGTCCGGCGCAATTTTCTGAAACCTCTTTCCGAAACCCCTGGAAAAGTCATGATTCCAACTTTTTCGCCTGATGGAAGAATGGCTGCCTTTGTACGCGACAATAATATTTGGATTAAAAAATTCGACTACGATACCGAATCGCAAATTACCAAAGACGGCTCGTTCGGCAAAATTCTGAACGGCATCACCGATTGGGTGTATGAAGAAGAGTTTTCGCAAACCAATATGCTTTCATGGTCGGCCGATAACCGCTTTTTAGCCTTTCTCAAATCGGATGAAACCGAGGTGCCTACTTTCTCATTCCAACAATTCGATGGCAGTTTATATCCCGAATTTTACAGCTACAAATATCCGAAAGCAGGAGAAAACAATTCCAAAATAGCTTGTTTCGTATTTGATACGGAGTCGAAAGATACCAAAAAAATGGCTGTTCCAATTGATGCCGACGGCTATATCCCGATGATTCATTTTACCGAAAACCCCGACCAACTGGCCGTTATGACACTCAACCGCCATCAAAACAAATTCAACATGTATTGGGTGAATCCCAAATCTACACTCGCTAAATTGGCGCTTCACGATGAAAGTCAGTATTATATTGATTCGGATTGGATGCTTTCCATCGCATTTGCCAAAGACCGCTTTGCCTACGTCAGCGAAAAGGGTGGCTACGCCCATATCTATTTCTATTCGATGACGGGTGTGTTGGAAAGACAAGTAACCACGGGCCATTGGGACGTAACGGCTTTGTACGGCTTCGACCCGCAAACACAAACCGTGTATTATCAATCGGCAGAGGAGAATCCTACGCAACGCGCTATTTATAAAGTGGATGCCAAGGGTGTAAAAACCAAATTATCATCCAAAACAGGAACCAACAACGCCCGGTTTAGTAGCAACTTCCATTATTTCGTTCATACGTTTTCCAATACCGCTACTCCGAATCAGTATGCCATCTACGACAATAAAGGCAAAGAATTATCTGTCTTGAACGACAATGCCGCTATTCAAAATTGCCTGTCGGAAGTTCAATTCTCCCCAAAGGAATTTTTTACTTTTACTACCGACAACGGGGATGCACTGAATGGCTGGCTACTCAAACCGTCCAATTTCGATCAAAACAAACGCTATCCTGTCCTGATGATTCAATACAGCGGCCCCAATTCGCAACAAGTTTTAGACCGCTACGAAATGGACTGGTATTATTATTTAGCCGAACAAGGCTACATCGTGGCTTGCATAGACGGTCGCGGCACTGGCGCCCGCGGAGAAATCTTTCGCAAATGCACTTACCAACAATTAGGGCTGTTGGAATCGGACGACCAGATTGCTGCCGCCCGATATTTGTCCAAACAATCCTTTATCGACTCCAAACGCATCGCCATCTGGGGCTGGAGTTACGGCGGATTTATCACATTGATGAGCATGAGTCGCTGCAACGGTATTTTCAACGCAGGCGTAGCCATCGCCCCTGTCACCGATTGGCGGTATTATGATTCAATCTATGCCGAGCGTTATATGCGCACACCCAACGAAAATGCTGCCAATTACGACCGCTGTTCGCCCATCCAATTAGCCGGCGATTTACAAGGCCATTTATTGTTAGTGCACGGGACTTCCGATGATAACGTCCACATTCAAAACAGCATGTATTATGCGGAAGCATTGGTTGAAGCCGGAAAAGATTTCGATATGCAGATTTATTCCAATAAAAATCACAACATTTCGGGAACAAAAAACCGCGAACATTTATACAACCGGATTATTCATTTTTTAAAGACAAACTATTGAATCCACAAGAGCGTATCCGCAAGCCCGAATGGTTACGAATCAACTTAGGGAATAATGCCCATTTTGCCACCACAAGCAAAGTGATAAAAAAGCATTGCCTGCACACCATTTGCGAAAGCGGAAGATGTCCCAATCTCGGCGAATGTTGGAACCGCAAAACCGCCACCTTCATGATTGGGGGCGATATTTGCACCCGGTCCTGCAAATTTTGCAATACAAAATCAGGCAAACCTTTGCCGTTAGACCTTGACGAACCGCAACGAGTGGCCGAATCCATTCAACAATTGGAATTGAAACACGCCGTGCTGACCTCTGTTGACCGGGATGATTTGCCCGATTCCGGAGCAGCTCATTGGGCGCAAACGATATTGAAAATCAAGGAAATCCATCCGCAAATCACGATGGAAGCGTTGATTCCCGATTTCAAAGGCAACTTGTCCCATTTGGACACGGTGATTCAAACCCGGCCGGAGATTATTTCCCACAACATTGAAACCGTGGCGCGCCTAACGCCTTCAGTCCGTAGCGCCGCCCAATACCGGAGAAGCCGGGCTGTGCTACAGCACATCTCCGAATCGGGTCTGTTGACCAAGTCGGGTTTGATGTTAGGTTTGGGCGAAACGGAAGAAGAAGTCCGGCAAACGATACACGATTTATATGATTCGGGTTGCCGCTTGCTCTCCATCGGGCAATATTTGCAACCATCCAAAAAGAATATTGCGGTCAGCGCCTATATTCATCCCGATGTATTTGC
>JAITXK010000194.1 GCA_031284765.1 Candidatus Symbiothrix sp. | reverse complement strand
CGGTCAATGCGGTATATTGCGGGTCGTTTTCGGGGTGGTGGTGCATGATGGTTGAATATTATTGGTGTAGTAAATGCTATTGTGCCAACATTTCATCGCAAAGATACGACATCTTTTACAAACAGCAATACATATAGAATAAGATGCTTATTGTTGTCGAAATTTCCCCCGCCGATGAAGCCGAAGGCTCGGCGGAGCTTTCGGGAGTTTCCGCCACTCGCGCCGAGGGATCGAGCAGGGAAGCGGAAGTTCCCGCCGGCAATATCGAGGGCGCGGCCACCCCTTCGGAAGTTCCCGAAAGCGCCGCCGAGGGTGCGCGGAGGGTGGCGGACCTTCCGCTACCTTTACTGCTAAAAAATTAGTGCAGGTGGAACCTGCACTAATAAAGCGAACGAGGTGGAACCTCGTCCGAACGGGGGTAGCCTCAGGCTACTGCTTAATATAGTTGCGCGCTCTACAAGAGCATGTAATAAACATCAATCGCCCCTACGGGCATGAACAACTTTCAACGTTAATTCCAACCGGAATGCAGCTTTATCCAAACAAACAGACCAATCAGCACCAAAGCCGGCAGCAAGTTAATAATTTCTATTTTTTTTATTTTCAATAAATTGAAACTCAATCCCATCAGAATGATGCCGCCCACCACCGTTATCTCGGAAATAATTTCCGCAGGAATGTCTTTCCCCACGATAGATACCAGCAACGTGATTCCGCCTTGAAACAGCAACAAGAGGACGGACGAAAAAAGCACGCCGATGCCCAATCCCGCCGCCAACATGATGGCTGAAAAAAAGTCTAAAATGGATTTGGTAAGCAGTAAATCGGACGTTTTTCCAAAACCTTCTTCGATGGCGCCGACAATCGTCATCGAACCCATGCAGAAGAGCAGAAAAGCCGTTGTCAAGCCTTCGGTAAAGCGGTCGTTCTTCGAGTGGGTCTTGGCTTTGATGATTTCGCCGAGTTGGTCTGTCCGTTCATCCAATTTCATTTTCATGCCGGCAAATCCGCCCAACACCAGACTGAGTATTACCAATAAGGGCGAAGCAATGCCCAAAGACATTTTCATGCCCAACAACAAGGTAAACAGACCTACTGCCTGAAAGTAAATCGTTTCATATTTTTCCGGTAAGCTTTTTTTGAATAGCAACCCGATACTGCTTCCAGCCACAATGGCCGCTGTATTCACCAATGTTCCAACCATATTTTCTATTTTAAGGGTGCAATATTAAACAAAACCAGCGGAGTACGCAAATTTTGATCCGAAATTTTGCAAATAAAAAAATGATATAAATGTTTTAGTGTGAACAATGTTTTTCGTACTTTTGCCCCCATTAAATTGATATAAAAACGACATGTTTATGAGTAAAGAAAATTCTGTAAAAATTAAATTCTATAGTGGAGAAAATATCCCGTTGGAATTGCACAAAGTCCGTGTGGTACAAAAGCTGCATCTTGTTCCCATCGAGCGCCGTTTGGAAGCCCTGAAAGAAGGCGGATTCAATACTTTCCGCTTAAGTACCCAAGATGTTTTTCTGGATATGCTTACCGACAGCGGCACCAATGCCATGAGCGACATGCAAGTTTCGGCCATGATGCATGCCGATGATGCGTATGCCGGTTCGCAAAGCTTTGTCCGTCTGCAACAGGCGGTGGAAGATGTGTTGAAGAAAAAATATCTTTTGCCGGTGCATCAGGGACGGGCTGCCGAAAACATTTTGGCAAGCGCCTATATCAAGAAAAAAGGCGACTTGATTCCGATGAATTATCACTTTACAACGGCTTTGGCACACATCACTCAATACGGCGGACGAATTGTCGAATTGCTGTATGATGAGGCTTATAATATCGCCTCTTCCCATCCGTTCAAAGGGAATATGAATCTTGAAAAATTGGAAGAAGTGATCAAGGAAACCGGCGTAGAAAACATTCCGTTTATCCGCATGGAAGCCTCGACCAACCTTATTGGCGGGCAACCGTTCTCGATTCAGAACCTGCGCGGCGTTCGCAAAATTGCCGATAAATACGGTATTCGCCTCGTATTGGATGCCAGTTTATTGGGTGAAAACGCTTATCTGGTGTTGCAGCGCGAACCGGAATTTGCCGATTCTTCCATGGCGGAAGTCATTGCCATCATGACCGGCTTGGCCGACATCGTCTATTTCTCCGCCCGCAAGTTGAGTTCTTCCCGCGGCGGTGGTATTTGTACCGATGAATTGAAGATTTATCGCGAATTGGAAGCGCTCGTTCCCCTCTTTGAAGGCTTTTTGACTTACGGCGGCATCTCGGTTCGTGAAATAGAAGCGATGGCCGTCGGTTTGTATGAAACCTTGGACGAAACCATGATTTGTCAAAGTCCGCAATACATCGCTTATCTGGTAAATGCGTTGACCGATAAGGGAGTTCCGATGGTAACACCTCCGGGCGTGCTTGGGGCGCATGTGGATGCCATGAAAATGTGTGCGCATATTCCGCAAACGCAGTATCCGGCGGGCGCTTTGGCTTCGGCTTTCTTCCTGATTTCCGGCATTCGCGGCATGGAACGCGGTTCTGTTTCCAATCAACGCGATGAAGAAGGGAACGAAACGTATGCCGATATGGAATTGTTGCGTTTGGCTGTACCCCGCCGGGTGTTTACGCTTTCGCAAATCAAATATGTGGCAGACCGCATGACGTGGTTGCACGAAAACCGGCACTTGATTGGCGGATTGCGCTTTGTATATGAGCCGCCCGTGTTGCGTTTCTTCATGGGAGGTTTGGAACCTGTTTCCGATTGGCCGGAGAAGTTGATTGCCAAGTTTAAGGAAGATTTTGGCGACAGCTTGTAGTTTTAAGCATTAATAATTTACTATGGAACAAATGATTCTGCGTACCGAAGAACTGGTAAAAAGATACCGGAACCGGACGGTGGTAAACCACGTTTCGATTGATGTCAAGCAAGGCGAAATTGTGGGTTTACTGGGGCCGAACGGCGCGGGTAAGACAACCACTTTCTACATGACCGTGGGTTTGGTTACGCCCAACGAAGGGAAGATATTCCTGAACGATGTGGAAATAACCAAATTTCCGGTCTATAAGCGTGCCCGTATCGGTATCGGTTACTTGGCGCAGGAAGCTTCTGTTTTCCGTAAAATGTCGGTGGAAGACAATATTCGTTCCGTTTTGGAAATGACTCAACATCCGGTCGATTATCAAAAAGAAAAATTGGAGAGTTTGATAGCCGAATTTGGTCTGGAAAAAGTCCGGAAGAACTTGGGCGACCAGTTGTCGGGAGGTGAACGCCGCCGCGTGGAGATTGCCCGTTGTCTGGCTATCGACCCCAAATTCATCATGTTGGACGAGCCATTTGCCGGGGTTGATCCGATTGCCGTGCAAGATATTCAACAGATTGTCGGCAAACTGAAGCATAAAAATATTGGCATCCTGATTACCGACCACAATGTGCACGAAACGCTCAGCATTACCGACCGTGCGTATTTGCTGTTTGAAGGGAAAGTCCTTTTCCAAGGCGTGGCTGAGGAGTTGGCGGCTAATCCGATTGTTCGGGAAAAGTATTTGGGGCGTGATTTCGAGTTGCGGCGCAAAAGTCTGTAACATCACGCATTTTCGCGGTAAAAATCCAGTGTTTCTTCTATTTCCTGCCTTTCTGCCGTTTGGTTGATTTCGATTTCTCCGGCGGCTTTCAGGAGGGTAAAATTAATCTTGTCCGATTCGTTCTTCTTGTCGTGTTGCATCAATTCGTATAAACGTTGATAATGCTTGCAATCGAAGGCAAACGTGCCGTAGTTTTCTTTGACAAAGCGGGTAATCTGCATCAAAACCGTTTTATCAAAACCCCATTGAATGAACGAGAGATAGAGTTCGCAAACGATGCCCCAAGCCACGGCGTAGCCATGCAGAGCCGGCCGTTGCACTTCATACGAAAAACTTTCAAAAGCATGTCCGAAAGTGTGTCCCAGATTCAGAGCTTTGCGAATGCCTTGTTCGGTAGGGTCTTCCTCCACAATCCGTTCCTTGACCAACACCGATTGGAACAATAAATCGTTTAATTTGGAATAATCCGGATAATCCAAGTCAAAACGCAACAATTCGTTCAATGGATTTGGAGTGGTATTGCCGTCGCACAACAACGCATGCTTCAGCATTTCGGCATAGCCGGAAAGCAAATTGGCAAGGTCGAGGGTTTTGAAAAAATTAGAATCAATGAGTACAGCGGCGGCAGGAGCAAAAACGCCGATTTCGTTTTTCAAACCATTGAAATTGATGCCGGTTTTCCCGCCAACGGCAGCATCCACTGCCCCTAAGAGCGTTGTAGGAATATTGATAAAGCGAATTCCGCGTTTGAAAGTGGCTGCGGCAAATCCACCTAAATCGGTCAGCATCCCTCCGCCGAGGTTAATCAGCAGTGATTTACGGTTAGCACCATTTTCGGAAAGAAATTGCCAGACTTTGGACAAAGATTCGGTATTTTTATGGTTATCACCCGCCGGAATGATTATCTGCTTGGCAGATTGCAATTCCGGTGTAGATTGAATCAGCGGGAAACATTTTTTCACCGTATTTTCATCAGTAACGATAAATAATCCATCGAATGTGATATTGCGCAATACCCTGCTTAAGTCTTTGTCAATGTGGTTACAACGAATAATTTGTTGTTTCATGCGTGAGCGTTTTTAGGATGCAAAAGTAATAAAAAAGCACAATTTATTTGTCAAATCCAAAACTATTTGTACTTTTGTGCCGTCTAAAAGAGCAGCCCAGATGGCGGAATTGGTAGACGCGCTGGTCTCAAACACCAGTGGATTCACTTCCATGCCGGTTCGATCCCGGCTCTGGGTACTCCATAAAACGTTAATAATCAACAAGTTGGATTACTGACGTTTTTTCTTTTGTGTTTTTGGCGAGTTTTTGGTCTCAAATTGTTCCCAAAGAAAAACTCATGCTGTCCTATTCTTTTTGAAATTCTCTGCTTGGTCAAAAATCTCAACATACACTTCGTCGCGTTCTACCGGAGGGTAACCAAATTCGTCCAACAGCAAAATCAAGCCGACTTTCAACGATGACTTGATGTCTTCGCGTTTACTCCAGTCTGGAAATTTCGTTTGTGAATCGACTAATTCTTTCACTGCCTTGGCAAGTTCTATCATTTTATCGTCCGGATACTTGAAATCGTATTTTAGGCAGAGTTCTTTCAGAATATCGTAAAAGGCTTTTTCTTCAAAGTCAATACCTAATTCATCGCCTGCCGAAAATTCTTTGCGGACTTCCCAAATCAAGTTGGTGAGTTGTTCCGCCATTTCTTCGTAAACTTCGCTGCGTAAAACATCGCTCTCGTCACGTTGATTATACCGCTCTACTAACGATTGCATCTTTTTTGAAAAGTCAACGCCTTTTACTTTATTGACCTTTTTTATTTCACCTATCACTTTTGCCAAGAGTTGTTGAAGTAATTTGATTTTCGTATTCGGCAGTTTGATTTTATTGATTTTTGCCAAATAATCTTCATCAAAAAGGTCTTGTTCGGATTCATTTTCATCGCCCATTTTGAAGATTTCTTCCAC
>JAITXK010000140.1 GCA_031284765.1 Candidatus Symbiothrix sp. | reverse complement strand
TAGACTTGTTTAATAACCATCTAAACCAACCTGTCATAATTTATGATACCACAAATCAAAGCCATTCTCAGGGAATGCCGGTTGCGGCAATGTCCACGGTATGGATATGACATGCATTTAAATGTTTTTATCCTGCCGTTGACATGTTCAATGACAACGCGTCTGCGCGCCAGCCTCTTGTTATATGCCCTTTCCCGCTTGTTCAGTTGGTGGTTTTTGCTTGACTTTATCGGAATGAAACTGTTTGAATGGTATTCGTCTATTCCCAGGTATCCAAGATCAGCGTTAAGCGGAATCGAATTACTGATGTTTTTCCCAATGGTATCTTTATACACAGTGAAATCATGCTCGCTGCCTTTGGCTTCCTGCACGTCAATGATTTGCAGACTGTTCCGCTCAATGATGACCTGTGTCTTCAGTGTGTGCCGTTTTTTTTCCTGAATAGTACTCTTTTTGGTTCTTTTTGGGGCGGTTTATCGGGCTTTCAGTTACATCTACCACGACATACTGAATTGATGCCGATTTTCTCCCGAGTTTCTTTTTTCCCGGTAGGGCGAACGTACCCTCTCCGGCCAGCGTGTCTTCCACCCATTGTATAGCCAGACAGACCGTGCCCTTGCAGACACCGTATTCCGCCGCGATACTGTCCATCGTCCGGTACTCCCGCAGGTATTTCAGCGTAATATACAGCTTGTCTTCGACCGTCAGTTTTGGCGGTTTGCCGCCTCTTTCATGCAAAATATCGTATTCCTTTTGCAGAACCGACAGCATTTTTCCAAATGTAGCGGGTTTTACCCCGTACAGCCGCTTAAAAAGAACCGCCTTGGCCTCCGCCGCCTTTTTTCCCTTTCCCATACTGTCATTACAACATTTTTGAGGTTATTAAACAAGTCTATTTATTAATTATCTCTATTTGATCATATGTTTTCTTTGACATTTTAATTTTTGAAACTACAGTACCTTTTATAAAACAATAATCTGCAAGAAATAATTCTTTTGTTGTTTCCCAACATAATGTATATTTTTTCTCTTCTTCAGTACCTTCGAAATAGTTTTTAAATCCTTTCATGTTTTTAATTAGTTCTTCATAAGGTTCTTTATTCTTTTCTGAATATGGAACATTGTAATCACCAATAATGACAATATCATTTTCTAATATTAGATTTTTGTAAATTGTAGATGAAATTGCATTTATTACATTTTTAACATAATCATAAGGAACAGGTTTTGTCCAAACAGCAAATAATACAAATGTGTTATTTTCCGTTGTCGTTATTTTATAGGGTACAACATATCTATAATTTCTATTAAATTCGTCTGTAAATTCAATTTTACAACTATTAGAAAAAATAGAAACACCAAGTCCTCGTGATTTTTCAATATCATCTCCGTACCAATTTTTGTATTTCCATTTATTTTGAAAATAATCAAAATCCGACTTTTTTATTTCTTGTATTACAAATAAATCTATATCCTTAAACCGTTCCATAATGGCAGAATATTGTTTATCTGTAAACCCATAATGTGCATTCCAGCTAAGTATTTTCATTAAAAATTCCTTTTGTTTATATATATACCAAATATTTAAAATTATGTCAATAAAGTCTAGCCCGTATTTCGCATAACGTTCCGGCTGTATACGAAGGTTTTTATGGCGCGATAAAGGAAACCGAAGGTTTCCAGCGCCATAAAAACTTTGGGTGGAATGGAGCGTGGGAACGAAGTGACCTAGCGGAATGGAACCCCGAGGAGCGAAGCGACGAAGCGTATACAGACCTGTTGAGACTGCTGAAAAAGTCATTTTCAGTCCAGTATATTCCTTCCAATATATTCTTAATAACACTATTACTACTAATATTTCATTGAATATACTGGTTTTGTCGAAATAGTCCCGGATTCCCTTCCTATAACGACTATTCCTCCTTAATATCTCCCCTATACCGCATATTTCATCCTCTCTTCCATAAAACATTTCCCTATGTTATGCATGATACAGTATAATAACCATTGTATATCGTTTTTTGCCTTTGACCGCATGGTGAAACGGCTAATCCCTTTGCAATACGTGATATTTGCAAATACCGGCTCTATTATTTGCATCCGGCGGCCGTATATTTTCTTGTACTTTGGATTATCTATTTTGGCACGCATCTTTTCAGCTAAGTTTTCAGCATAATCTGAAACCGGTATATATAATGTCCGGTAATTTTTCGTTTTGCTTTTAGAGCTGATGCATTTTTCAAAATAAAAACAGCCTCGGCAATCCAATGTCTTGCTTTCATATTTCATCCCATGGTTCCGGTTTAAGGCTACATGCCGTTTGAATAACAGTTTCTTCCCATTGGGGCATATATAATAATTTGCTTTCTTTACATACTTGAAATCTCGCGCTTCAAACCGTTCCTTCCCTTTCCGGTGTTCTCCCTTCGATAACTGTTCATCACGTTGCCTGAATTGTTGATCCGGAATTATAACTTCTACTCCCCTAGCCTTTGCTGCCTGTAAGTTGTCTTCAGAAAAGTAGGCGGTGTCTGCTAATACTACTGCTTTCTTTAACGGCTCCTCTTTCTCAGTTATCATCTGCATATTTGTTTTCACTTTATCCAATATTTCCGGAAAATATGGCCCTTCCGCTGCTGAACCGTGTGTTTCGGCAGCAATTATCACCTGCTTCTTTCCATCGGCCGCTGCAAGGCCATTATATCCCTGGATCATCCCATGGGGGCCTTTTATTTTTCCACTCTCATTGTCTGTTATATTCATTTTCACTTCTTCCCCTCCGCCGCCTATTCGCTTCTCATGGGTCGAAAGAAATTCTAGTATCCTTGCCGCGTCATGTTCCATGCGCTCAAGTTTCTTTTTGGTTGCAGCCTCCTCATCGGCCCCCTGTGTATCATTTTTTTTATGTTCTTCTATTATCTTTTTCGTTATGCCCTTTATCCGGTCATACTTCTTCTGTAATTCTTTTTTGTACCGGACCACTCTTTCGCCGCATTTGATGGTAGTCTGCACCCATCTATTGCAAACATCTTTCCCCCTATCAACCCCATCTTATGACAGACCATAAGGACTTCGGTAAATAGCGTTTCTACTTCTTCTCCCATATTTGACACAAAATTTGATATGGTTGTGCAGTGCGGTTCTATATCATCCGCTAAAGCCTTTACTATCATATGGGTTTCACACATCTTCGCTATTTTCCGGGAACTTATCACCCCCAGCGAATAACAATAAATGATAATTTTGAGCAATGTTCGCGGTTCTATTGCCGTTGCTCCGGTCTCGTCATTCTTATACCGTTGGTCGAAGATACTTAAATCCAGCTTTTTATCAATTAATTCATTCAATGTGTACTCAAATGTGCCGGGTATAAGCTGTTTTTGCAGGTCCACCGTTATAAATAGGCCTTGACTCTTATCTACATACTTGTATCGTGCCATAATATAGTATTATATCATGATAGTTTTACTAACGCAAGGACTTTTTCAGCACCTTGGTTATGCGAAGGTTGCGTTTTTGCGATTACATTCAGATTGATTATTAATATAATAGATTTTACTTCACCAATGCACTAGCATCTTGTAGCATTGGTTCAATCCAATCATTTATTACTTCTTTATCTAAATTAGGCCATTTTGTCGTAAGAATGTCTCTGATTTCTTTACGCCAATAGCCTATTTCCGGATATTGAACACCTGTCATAGAAGATTCGTCAAATGCTTTTTGCATTTTTTTAGAAATTTCTGTTACAGTACTTATACTTTTCGGAGCTGTTACAACCCCAGAAGCAGTTTGACTAATATTAGCACTCGAAGCCGCAGAGCTGTCATCCGCCTTTACTCCAAGATATATTGCCACAGCAGTTACTATGACTGTAGCTATAACTATACCAA
>JAITXK010000139.1 GCA_031284765.1 Candidatus Symbiothrix sp. | reverse complement strand
AAAAAGTATGATTTATGGTTACATTCGGGTAAGCACCGACAAGCAAACAGTGGAAAATCAACGTTACGAAATCAACCAATTTTGTGGTAAAAACGTATTTGTCGTTGATAAGTGGATAGAGGAAACCATTTCCGGCTCTAAAAATTTGCAAGACAGAAAATTGGGCAAACTCCTCAAAAAAATGAAAAAAGACGACATTTTGATTTGTTCGGAATTATCGCGATTAGGAAGAAACTTGCTAATGATTATGGGAATACTTAACGAATGTATGAATCGTGACATTCAGGTTTGGACTATCAAAGACAATTACCGCTTAGGTAGCGACATTAATTCCAAAGTCTTGGCATTTGCTTTCGGACTATCTGCTGAAATTGAGCGCAACCTTATCTCTCAGCGCACCAAAGAAGCATTGGCCCGCAAAAAAGCGGAAGGCGTTATTTTAGGTCGTCCGAAAGGGAGCAAATCGAAAGTCAAAAAACTTCCCGGTAAAGAAAAAGAAATAAAAGAATTATTAGACAAGCGTGTTTCCAAATCAGCCATTGCCCGGATTTTGGGCGTGCATCGGCTTACAGTAGCAGAATTTGTAAAAGAGATGGGAACAAAATAAAGAGCAAAACCTGTTGCCTCTTTCGAATAACAGGCTTTTATAGTGCTGTTATGCAATAGCTTGTTTGCAGGAGCATTTTTGATAGCGAAAAGGTACAAAATATTTCCAGTTTAAGGATGCTGAAATCAAACCATTATTGGATAAAAAAGTATCTAAAAGTGCTGCCAACATAAAAAAAGAGTTGTATCTTTATAGTCAATATAAAATGTATGCGAATCGTAAGCGGAAAATACAAAAGCCGGCGTTTTGACGTCCCCCACTCTTTTCAAGCACGTCCTACCACCGATTTTGCCAAAGAGAATTTGTTTAATGTCATTGCCAACCGGATTGATTTGGAAGATACCATGGCTTTAGACCTTTTTTCGGGCACTGGAAGTATCAGTTTCGAACTGCTTTCCCGAGGATGCAAGGAAGTCGTTTGTGTAGAAAATAATTCGGTGCATTATGCTTTCATCAAAAAAGTACAACGGGAACTGAAAGACGAACGGTTGCATGCCATCAAAGGCGATGTTTTCCGCTTTTTGCACGCTTGCCGTCAACCATTTGATTTTATTTTTGCCGACCCGCCTTATGCTTTAAAAGAATTGCCTCAAATTCCCGAAATTATTCTATCTCGCAATTTACTCAACAACAACGGCGTATTTGTGATGGAACATCCAAAAGAATATGATTTTTCGGCTTTGCCCTGCTTTACCCAAAGAAGAGTTTACGGGGCGGTCAATTTCAGCATTTTTGAAAAACAGGATGATTCGGTTTCTTATTATTGAACAACCACTTTTCTTACTTCGCAAAAATCAGCATGCTGAATATGCAGGATATAAATACCGGCTAATAAATCGTTCGTGAACGAAGAAGATAACTGACCCGCTTGCAAAGCAGTTGTTTTGACTACTATTCCATTCAAATTATAGGCTGTAACACGGACTTCTTCATGGACAATCGGAAGCGCTGAAGGATCATCCGGATCAATATCAGCATTGAATTGGGCATCCAAATAACCTAAGCGATGCTCAATCCAATTCGACAAATAGGTCATTCGGGACTCATTGTGAGTATAATCTCCGGCAAGTGTTTCCCGTGCGTATGCTGCATTGGAATTCAAATAGTCATAGTTGGTTTGGAAAAGCTCCATCAAACCTGCGTGAGTAACCCAATCGTTCCGCAACAGATTCCATTTGTATTTCAACTTTTGCTTGAAACTGTTTATGCCGTCGGGGTCGTTTTTCATCAAGCGGTTGAACATTCCGTTGGTTAATAATTCATCCACGTTATTTTCTTCACTCCCATCCCAATGGATGCCGAAAATACCGTCCAAATCCCACGGAACATAGAAATAGGGTTCGCGGGCCTTGTATTTGGCCATATATACGTTTTTACCCCGATTGTCCCAGGCATGCAATAAATTGAGGAAAATGTAATAATCCACTGCGTTATCGAGATAAAACTTGGTGGAAAAGGCAGCCTGAAATTCGGCATCGGAAGTGTTCATGACAAAGTCAACAAAGTCATACAGATTTTTCCAGTTGGAAGCAATTTCATCGGGATATTTGTATTCAAAGCCACCCCAAGTGGTTGTGCCGTTTGAATACGCCGGCAAATCGTTAAAAAGCACATTGCCTTTCTGTTCATCACCTCCCCAATTAATGGCTTTGTAAAGTTCGCCCCGAATCCCATCAATGGCATTATATTTCTTCAATTTCAGGAGTTTGCGGCTTACCGGTTCGCCGACACAATAAATGCCTTTATATGCACCGTTCAGAAACAATTCGGCATATTCCATTTGCGGGCCTGAAGCGACTTCCGGTTCATAATCCTGATAATAAATGGTATTGATTTTACGCCAGATGTCAAAGCCCGTTTTATTGCGAAGCCGCAAAGGTTCGATATACAGGGCTTGCAAATTCCAATCATCATCGGCATGCATTCCCAATACGGCTATATCCTTATTCACTTGGGCAACCAAATCTTTGAATTCAAAGCGGTAAGATTTTTTCGGGTAGTTTTGCGCTGTTGAGCCTCTCAATTCAATGCCAATATTTTCCGAAAGTATGGGACGATTCTTGCTTTCCGAGATTACAATCGTACCCGGTATTTTTGGGTCACTAACAATATTTCCTGAAACGGAAAGAAGAACCAACGGCAATTGTGTAAAATACAATGTATAGGAATTGCCTTCGTTGCTGACGGAATAGGGAACGCCTGTTTGCACGGCACTAACCGGTTGAGACAAGGTATAACTACGGCTGTCAATAGAAAACGCACTGATGGCTTGTGTCTGAGCGGCGTTAATGACCGCAACATCCTGATTGACAACAATCATCTTTTTATCGGTATCCACACCAAAATGTCCGGCTGCGATAACAACGGGTTCGGCCGCCACTACACGAATGCAAAGCAACATGCCAACCCATAAAACGAATGCGTGTTTCATATAATAAATGATTTTACTTATTTTATTTGGGATCAAAATACCATTGCACACCGGAAAGTTTTTCGGTAAAATACTCTACTCTTATTCCCGGAACACCGTCCGTTAATATATCCTTTTCTCTATAATGCATGACATTCCATCCTTTTTTGAATTTACACTTATATTCATGCTCATCTATTCTTGTAACTTTATTGGTAGTTGAGTCTTTTTTAGATGTATAAAACTCCCCTTCTACGCTAATCGATTTAACGACAAATGCATAAGCTGTTTTATACCACCAAGCCTTGTCTTCGTCATCGGTTTTCGACTGATAAAAATAGCCAACAATATTTCCGTCTTTAACGGCTTCTACTTCCCAGAAGGCCATACCATCGACCTTTGCATCGCCTTCTATCTCAATACCTTCAGGCATGTCATAAAACAATGGAAACAAGCATTCGGATTTCACAGGAATGGGTAAAACAATTTCAAAACCGCTGCCGGTATAAGGAGCGGTTATAACCACTACCTTTTTATCCTCGCGATTGGTTTCCTGCGCAATTTGTTCATCAGGTAAATTCAATTCCATGGCTATCTGAACCGAGTCCACTATGGAAGCATATTCTTGTCCGTTTTCTATGGTTGCCAAAATGGTAATTGGGGTAAATGGTATTTGTTTAACCGGCGGGTCGGGCGGGTCGCATGCAACAAAAAACAAAAACACCATATTCAGGCAAAAAAAATGCCTAATCATTTTCATTTGAAACCATTTATTGTGTGTCAGTATTTTCTTCATTTTGAAAATCAACTTGCAAATATAAGCATTTTATTCTATTTTTTGCTGCAAAGAAGCATGAATTTGCCGCGCCACCTCATTGGAGGCACCTGTGTCGCCCAATTGCTTGATGACTTCGCAATAACCTTTGTCCATTTGACGACGGTAATTTTCATCGTTCAACAATAAATCCAGTTCCTTGCGGATGTTTTGTTCGGAAAAATATTTTCCGAACAATTCTTTGACCACTGTTTTTCCTGCAATCAAATTGACCAACGAAATATAATTACACGAAAAGAAATGTTCAAAAATAAACGTACTGAGTCGCGGAAACGAAATCCGGTAACACACCACCTGAGCCACTCTCAACAAAGCCGTTTCCAAAGTAGCCGTTCCGGAAGTGACCAAGGCGGCGCGGGAATGCTGTAACAGGCGATAAGTTTGTCCAAACACAACAGAAACCGGATAGTCTTTCATAAACTGTTGATAATAAGAAGGTTCAATTCCAGGCGCTCCCGCAATAACCAATTGATAGTCTTTAAACGAAGCCGCAGCCTCCAACATAACCGGAAGATTGACCTTTATTTCCTGCAAACGGCTACCCGCCAAAAGGGCGATGACCGGTTGCTTTTTCAATTGATTCGCTTCCACAAAATCGGCAAAGGCTTCGTTTTGAAAATCACGTGCAGCCAAAGCATCAACCGTTGGATTTCCCACATAATTAATCGGATAGTTGTATTTTTTATAAAAATCCACTTCAAAGGGCAAAATCGAAAACAAGCGGTCAACATATTTCCGAATGCTTTGGATGCGGTAGGTTTTCCACGCCCATATTTTAGGAGAAATATAATAATAAACCGGAATTTTTAATTGCGAATGCACGTATTTGGCCATTTTCAGATTAAAACCCGGATAATCAACCAATATCACCACATCGGGACAATATTCGGCAATGGCTTTTTTGCAATCATTCATGTTTTTGAACACTGTACGCAAGTGCATTAATACCGGAATAAAGCCCATAAAAGCCATTTCGCGGTAATGCTTCAGCAATGTTCCACCAATCGATTGCATCAAATCGCCTCCGAAATAGCGAAATTCCGCTTGCGGGTCAACAGTTTGCAACGAACGCATCAAATTGGAGGCATGCAAATCGCCGGACGCTTCGCCGGCTACTAAAAAATATTTCATTCCCATTTTTTCAGTATGTTCACTACAGGATGAGCTGTCATATCCAATTGTAAGGGTACTAAGGCCGCATAGCCGTGATTCAATGCCCATTCGTCGTTGTGTTCGTCATTCGGAGCTTCGTTCAAAAACTCGCCGGTTAACCAATAAACGGTTCGTCCGAACGGATCTTGTCCGACTTGAAATTCTTTCGTCCAATAACCCGGCGTTTGCGTGCAGATTTTCAACCCTTTTACCTTTGAAATATTAGGAATATTTAAATTGAGGCACACCCCTTTGGGCAATCCTTCGGCCAAAATCTTTTCGGCAATTTGCTTTCCATACTGTACAGCTTGCGAAAAATCGGCATCCAAAGCAGGATTAGTCAGCGAAACTCCCAAAGCAGGAATGCCCAGAATACAGCCTTCCAAGGCTGCGCCGATGGTTCCGGAATAAATCACGCAAATCGCTGCATTAGAGCCATGATTAATCCCTGAAATGATCAAATCGGGTTTGCGATCCAAAATCTCGTTAATACCTAACTTTACACAATCGACAGGCGTGCCGGTGCAGCTATAGACAGTTAGTCCTTCTTCTTGCTGCAACAAATTCAGGCGTACCGGATTTTGCGAACTGATGGCACTCGACATTCCCGAACGCGCCCCGTCCGGTGCAATTACAACGATATCGCCTAAGGAACGTACTCCGGCAATCAATTCATGAATGCCTTTTGCATAAATTCCATCATCGTTCGTAATGAAAATAAGTGGTTGATTATTTTCTGACATATTATTTTTTTTGAATTTGCAAATGTACAAAAAGTTATCAACATTTTTATGAAGTTATCAACAGCAACCTCAATGTTTCTAAAAAAACGTTACCAAACTTCAGATTAAATAGCTATTTTTGCACTTCAAAAACACAGTAAATATGGGAAAAATTATCGCTTTAGCAAATCAAAAGGGAGGTGTCGGAAAAACGACTACCACCATCAATCTGGGAGCTTCATTAGCCGCATTGGACAAAAAAACCTTAATTATTGACGCAGATCCACAGGCCAATGCTTCTTCAGGCTTAGGCATTGATATTCGGCAAATTACAAATTCAATTTACGAATGTATCGTTGATAATGCCAACGCTTCCGATGCCATTGTCAAGACTGATGTTCCTAATTTGTTTATCATGCCGTCGCACATCAATTTAGTGGGAGCAGAAATAGAAATGCTCAATTTAGATGACCGCGAAAAAGTGGTGAAAGGCATCATAGACTCCGTCAAAGACAAATACGATTTCATTTTAATTGATTGTTCGCCTTCATTAGGATTGATTACGGTCAATGCGTTGACTGCCGCCGATTCGGTCATCATTCCGGTACAATGCGAATATTTCGCTTTGGAAGGCATTAGTAAACTGCTGAACACCATTAAAATCATCAAATCGAAACTAAATCCCTCATTGGAAATTGAAGGCTTTTTGCTGACAATGTATGATTCACGCCTTCGTTTGGCTAATCAGATCTACCAGGAAGTGAAAGGTCATTTCGGCAAAATGGTATTTGAGACCACTATTCAACGCAATGTCAAAATCAGCGAAGCACCCAGTTACGGACAGCCGATTTTATTATACGATCCCGAGTCGAAAGGTTCAGCTAATCACATGCAGCTGGCAGATGAAATTATTAAAAAAAATAAATAAAAATCATGAGTAAACAAGCAAAAGCAGCATTAGGCCGGGGATTAGGAGCTTTAATTACAATGGAAGATTTAAATACCGGCGGATCTTCTTCCATCAACGAGATTGAACTTGCACAAATAGTAGTCAACCCCAATCAACCCCGCAAGGAATTTGATGAGGAAACCTTGGAGGAATTGACGGCCTCTATCAGATCGCACGGATTGGTGCAACCAATTACCGTCCGCGAAACAAGCAATAATCAATATCAAATCATTTCAGGTGAACGGCGTTACCGTGCTTCGTTGAGAGCCGGTCTGGAAACCGTTCCCGCATACATAAAAAAAGCCTCCGATGAAAATATGGCGGAAATGGCTTTGATTGAAAACCTCCAAAGAGAAGATTTAAATGCCATCGAAATTGCCCTCGCTTTTCAGGTTTTGATCGAACAGCATAATCTGACTCAGGAAAAACTCAGCGAACGTATTGGTAAAAAACGGACAACCATTGCTAATTTCCTCCGCCTTTTAAAACTTCCCGCCGAAATACAACTGGGATTAAAAAACAAAAAAATAGACATGGGGCACGCCAAACTCTTGCTCTCTTTGGACGATGCTTCCACGCAACTAATGGTATATGAGCAGATTATCGAATACTGCTTTTCGGTGCGCAAAACAGAAGAAATTATTCGCGCCTTGAATGAAGAAAGTTCCGATTTGAATGAAGAAACGCAACTCGAAAAAGCTAAACCAAAAAAGGAAGCGAAAAAAATACCCAGCGAATACAATATATTGAGTGAACATTTGTCGAATTTCTTCGGCTCTAAAATCGGATTTTCTATCAATTCCGACAACGGATCGGGAAAAATTACTATACCGTTTACTTCTACCGAAGATTTGGAGCGGATTATTCAATTATTTGACTCAACACAATAAATTAAACTTGGTTAATATCCCACTATCATTTGTTCCTAATCCTACAATTGACTATCTTTGTTCCGTTTTCAACATTAACATTGATTTTCAAGTACGGTTTGAAACCTATTATTTTACTGATATTTAGTAGTTTATTGCTAATTCCTGTAAATTTGCACGCGCAAGAGGAAGAAGTTGTTGTTGTAAAAAACGACAGCATTGTTTCATTTTCTCCCAATCCGACCAGAGCCATCTTGTATTCGGCCATTTTCCCCGGTTTAGGGCAAATGTATAATCGCAAGTATTGGAAACTGCCTATCGTCTATGGGGGATTTTTAGGTTGCGCTTATGCGATTTCCTGGAATGGTTCGACATATAACGGGTATAAACAGGCCTATCACGACATCCAACTGTATCGCGACGGAACAGATACTTCCGCCAAATCGTGGCAAAATTATTTACCCTATTCTTTCAAACAGGATCCGGACTACTTGAATACATGGGTACACTCCTCTTCCGGAGAGAATTTTGCCAATAATCTGAAACGCGCCAAAGATTTTCACCGGCGCAACCGCGATTTGAGTATTATTGTTACCGCAGGTTTGTATGCCATTTGCATGATTGATGCGTATGTGGATGCACAGTTATTTGAATTTGATATGAGTGATGATTTGAGTATGAAAATCGATCCGGTTATTTTTGAGCCATCGCCCGTACAAGCTCGCTCGTTTGGATTACAATGCAGTATTTGGTTTTAATTTTTTAATTCTATTTTTATGAAGACAAAAGGATATTTGTTATTATTTTTTTTATTGACCTCACTGACCGGCGCTTTCGCCCAAAATGAAGTATCAATCGATGCAGAAGCCTATTTAGACAACGACGACAATGCGTTGTTCATCCCCGAAAGTTGGGAAATTGCTTTGGACAGTTTGAAAAATGCCTGGCATATACAATATTATATAGATAAAAATACGCATCCCGGATACGAAGAAGCCGTTTTAGCCGATGCCTCGGTTTATAAAGACCGCCTTTCCCGCATGAATACGATCATGGACATGCCTTACAATGAAGAAGTGCGCAAATATATTGATTTTTATCTTCGCCGGAAAAGCACCTTTGAATATATTCTGGGAATGGAAAACTTCTACTTCCCAATGATTGAACAGGTATTGGATCTCTACGGCTTGCCTCTCGAATTAAAAAACCTGACCATCGTGGAATCGGCTTTAAATCCGACCATCGTTTCACGAATGGGCGCCACCGGATTATGGCAATTCATGTTAGGCACCGGTAAACAATACGGATTGGAAATCAACAGTTTAGTGGATGAACGTCGCGATCCGCTAAAAGCTACTTACGCCGCCTGCGCCTACCTGAAAAATTTATATCAGATGTTTGGCGATTGGAATTTAGCCTTGGCTGCCTACAATTGCGGCGAGGGTAATGTGAACAAAGCCATTCGGAGAGCCGGTAAACAAACCGATTTCTGGTCGCTTTATCCTTATCTCCCGCGGGAAACACGCAACTACGTCCCGCAATTTATTGCCGCCAATTATGTGATGAACTATTATGCCAATCACAACTTCCGTCCCGCACAAATTGATTTGCCCATTTCTACCGATACAGTGATGGTGAATCAAGCGATTCATTTCGACCAGATCGCCTCGGTACTGAATGTTGATAAAGAACTGATTCGGGCTTTAAATCCGCAATATAAACGCGACATTATTCCGGGGAACACCAAAGCAAGATACATTAAACTGCCGACATTGAGCATTTTCGCTTTTGTGGAAAAAGAAGATTCAATCGCCAACTACCGCAGAAATGACTTTTTTGCTCCTCAAAACTATGTAAGCGATAACCAACCGGAAAAAATCAAACACAAAGTCCGCAAGGGTGAAACGGTGCGTTTGCTTGAAAGCAAATACGGTGTCAGCGCATCCAATATAAAAAGATGGAATAATCTAAAAAGCAACACGTTGGTTGCAGGAAGAATATTAACAATCTATGTCGATAATGGCGGATATATTGCCAATATTGCCACGCCTTCCGCTCCCGAAATTAAAACGGCAAAAGCCTCATCCTCCTCCACACCGGAATTTATCCACTACAAAGTGAAGAAAGGCGACAGTTTATCGACCATCGCCAAAAAATATTCAGGCTGCTCTTATCAGGATTTGATAAAAATAAACCACATGAAAAATTCGCAGATAAAAGTAGGTCAATACATTAAGATTCCGAAAGCATAAAAATGGAAGAAGCGGAAGACAAACAAGTACAACAGGCATACGAAGCGCTGCTCAATAGTTACGGCAAGTCGAATCATCGCAAGAAATTTGATATCATCAATAAAGCATTCAAATTTGCCGACCAAGCCCACAAGGGCGTTAAACGGCGTTCCGGCGAGCCTTACATCATGCACCCTTTAGCTGTTGCCTTGATTGTCAGTGAAGAAATGGGATTAGGTTCGACTTCCATTGTTTCCGCCCTCTTGCACGATGTAGTGGAAGATACGGATTACACTGTAGAAGACATTAGAAACTTGTTCGGAGAAAAAATCGCCCAAATTGTAGATGGATTGACTAAAATATCGGGCGGCATTTTCGCGGAAGCAGCTTCGGCACAAGCCGAAAACATGCGCAAACTGCTGCTGACCATGTCCGATGATATTCGGGTCATCCTGATTAAAATTGCCGACCGCCTGCATAACATGCGCACTTTAGGTTCGCTGCTGCCGGCCAAACAATATAAAATTGCGGGAGAAACTTTATACTTATACGCCCCCATGGCGCACCGATTGGGTCTGTTTACCATCAAAAGTGAATTGGAAGACCTCAGCTTCAAACACGAACATCCCGAAAAATACAAACAAATTCAGGATAAATTGACGGCAACGGACACCAATCGCAACCGGATGTATGAACATTTTGCCACGCCGGTACAAAAAATACTCGACCAATTGGGCTATCAATACAAGATGCAAAGCCGCCTGAAATCCATTTTTTCGATTTGGAATAAAATGCAGAGCAAGAATGTCGGATTTGAAGATATTTACGACATCTTTGCCGTCCGCATCGTATTTGAACCAAAGTTGAATATGGACGTTAAAAAACAATGTTGGGAAATCTATTCAGCCGTAACCGACCTCTATAAACTGCGCCCCGACCGTATCCGCGACTGGATTAGCCAACCCAAAGCCAACGGTTATCAAGCCCTGCACTTAACCGTTATGGGGCCTGATGGAGCATGGATTGAAGTGCAAATCCGCAGCACCAAAATGGATGAAATCGCGGAAAAAGGCTTCGCCGCACATTGGAAATACAAAGAAAATGGTATCAATCATGATATTCAGGAACAAACCGAATTAGACCATTGGCTGGAAAAAATTCAGGATATTCTGGAAGCGCCCAGCCCCAATGCGATGGACTTCTTAGACACTATCAAATTGAATCTTTACAGCGCAGAGATTTTTGTTTTTACGCCCAAAGGCGAAATTAAAACTTTGCCGCAAAGCGCTACGGCATTGGATTTTGCCTACGAAATCCACACCAATGTGGGCGACCATTGCATCGGGGCAAAAGTCAATCACAAATTGGTGCCGATGAGTCATCGCTTGTCAAGCGGCGACCAGATTGAAGTACTCACCTCCAACTCGCAACTCCCGCAACCCGAATGGCTTCATTACGTTACCACCGCCAAAGCCAAAACGAAAATCGAATACTCGTTGCGCAAACAGCGGAAAGCAAAAATCAAAGAAGGCGAAGAGTTCTTGAATAATATGCTGCAAAAAGCAGGTATTGAGGTAACCATTCAAATTCTGGACAAGTTTGGCGCCTTTTTCGGCTATACCAAAAAAGAAGACTTGTATTACGCCGTGGCACAAAAACAAGTAGAATTGCCCGAAAATCCGCAGAAACTGTTGAAGGAAAAGACGGATAATTTCTTTGTACGCTACATGAAATACGCTTTCAACGTCAAAAACACGCTCAAAGAAAAACCACTGCTACCGGCGAATGAAACAACGTCTGCTCCAAAAATTGACAAGAAAAAAACCTATATCCTTCAGGAAGAAGATTTTCAGAAAAACTTCATCACTGAACCGTGCTGCCAACCCATTCCGGGCGATGACGTGTTTGGCTTTATCCGCGATGACGGAAAGTTGGAAATTCACAAAATATCCTGCCAACCGGCCTTGAAACTCAAAACACGCTACGGCAACCGGATTGTTTCCTGCGCTTGGGCGGGACATAAAACGTTCTCTTTTCCTGCTACTATCGAAGTCCGCGGCATCGACCGCATGGGAATATTAAACGACATCACCCAATTGATTACCAATGATATGTCGGTAAACATGCGCAAGTTGACCATCGAATCCCATGACGGCCTTTTTGATGGACAAATCGAAGTGCTGGTACACGATGTGGACGACATCAACAATTTATCGACTCGTTTGCAAAAGATTAAGGGAATTAAAGGAGTGGTACGGAAGGCTAATTGACAAATATCCCCAAAGAGGCTAATATAATCCTATCTTCATCCACCAAAAACCCGTACTTTTGCAGTCTAATTGAACGTGAATCTCCATGTATTTCTTTTTTTCCGCTGTTCTATCTTTATTCATCCTGCCAACCGATACAGTTGCGCCGGTAGCGCTTCCCGAAATCATCATTGCCACTTCTCCCAAGGAATATCTCCACATGGAAAAGCAACCCGCGATGGTCAGCTCGTTTTCGTTGGAGGATATGGAAAGCAAACGCATCCACGAGGCCAAAGATTTTTCCCTGCTTACTCCCAATCTGTATTTGCCCGATTACGGTTCAAAAATGACTTCTTCAATCTATATCCGCGGCATCGGCGCGCGCATGGACCAGCCTGCTTTGGGTTTGTATGTCGATAATGTGCCGGTGATGAACAAAAACAACTATGATTTCGACTTTTTTGATATCCGGCAAATCAGTATTCTGAGAGGCCCGCAAGGCACATTGTATGGCCGAAATGCCATTGGTGGCGTAATAAATGTGCATACCTTGTCGCCGTTCGGCTATCAGGGAACGCGCATTGCCGCCGAATATGGCAATGCGAATACAATCCGGTATCGCATGGCCACTTACCAGCTTCCCCAAGAGGATTTTGGGTATTCGCTTGCCGTCAATCATGCGCAGAGCGATGGTTTCTTTACCAATCAATACAACGATGAAAAGGCCGACCGGATTCGCAACGATGGCCTCCGCTTCCGCGTGCAAAAGCAATGGAATAATTGGCAGTTGGATAATATAGTTTCTTTCAATTCGGTGCAACAAAACGGGTTTGCTTATTCATTGTATGATGAAAAGACAAACTATGTTCACCCAATCAATCACAACGATCCTTGTTTATATAACCGCATGGGAATCAGCAATGGAACGACTTTTCAATATCGAAACAATACCGTTCAATTTTCAAGCGCCACCAGCCTGCAATATACGGACGATACCATGACACTCGACCAAGATTTCTTGCCGAAATCAATGTTTACACTTACACAAGCACAAACGGAAAAAGCGGTTACACAAGAATGTATTCTAAAATCCAATCCGGGAAACGCATGGGAATGGCTGTCCGG
>JAITXK010000082.1 GCA_031284765.1 Candidatus Symbiothrix sp. | reverse complement strand
TTCAACGACACGGCTTTCCGTCCCGATAATGGCGCTATCTTTGAAAATTACGTTCTTTTGGAACTCTGGCGGAATAAGGGAACCGGTGGAGAAATCCAATTTTTTCGCACCTCCGATGGTACGGAAGTGGATTTTGTTATGAGCCGTTTTTCGGATAAATTAGCTGTTGAATGTAAATTCAAATCTTTGGAAAAACCAATTAGTTTAGCCGGATTCAACGCTTTTTGCGAAGAAGAATCCATTGAGAACCGGTATATTATTAACCGGAACTACAATGCCCGGTTCAACAATGCCCAACTCATACCGGGATTTTTGGCGCCCAAAATACGATTTGTTTAGATATAATCGAAAGATTAATTAAATTCATTGTGTAGCTTATTCACGTGAGAAATTCAAATGCCGGAACGATTTTGACCTTACAATCCTCTTTGTTAAATTCATCGCTTTGATTCATGCTTACAATCACACCCTCTTTGAGTTGGAAAGCGTGCATCGCATCAAGTAAACCATTATATTCCCTTTCGAAATTCAGATCGTCTATTTGATAACAAACCTGCACGGCTTTTACCGCTTTCCCCTTTTTGAATACAACAAAATCACATTCCCTTTTTTCATGATAATAAAAGATGTCTCCGCCCATTCTACGAAGGTGAATGTAAATCAAGTTTTCTAATTTATGCCCTATATTATCCGTAAAGGCAGTTGATACTTCAGTCACGATACCCGTATCAATAGCATAAATCTTTTTCGGATTACGAACTTGAGCCTTAATAGAATAGCTGAATTGTGGAACAAATTCCATGAGATAGGCATCTTTGAAATACGAGAAAAACTCAAGGATAGTGGCGCTCGATTTGATGCCGAACATCCCCACTAATTTATTGGCTGAAACGAGCGTTCCTACATTTGTAATCAAATACACAGCCAATTGTCGCAGCGACTCTACATCACGCACAGCATGCCGGACGGCAATATCGCGAATAAGTATATCATTTAGCAAATTGTTGAGTATTATCCCTTTGCTATTTCTAACATATTCCGGAATTCCTCCATTCGTCAAATAATCATTGAAAGAATCGGCTGTAACAGGTGCATTTTTGAATGTTAAATACTCTTGATAAGAGAAGGGAAATAATTCAATAGAAACATGCCTCCCTGTTAGATGAGTTCCTAATTCCTTGCTTAACAGTAAAGCGTTTGAACCGGTAATAAAAACCGTATAACCTTCCCGAAGCAGTTGATTGACAAATATTTCCCATTGTCCGATTAACTGTATTTCGTCCAGGAAGATGACCTTAATACCTCTTTTTATTATCTCATTTAGAAAGCGGGCAAAATCAGAAACATCAAATCCAGCTAAACGTATGTCTTCGAAATTCAGATAAATAGCCTCTTTGTATTGGGTGTTCAACAACTGCAACAGTAACGTGCTCTTTCCACAACGGCGAATACCTTTTATTATCGTTGCATATCCATCAATAATGGGTACATCCGGCAATGCTTCGCGTATGACCTCAACGTCTTTATGCAAAAATACTTCTCTTTGCAAATCTATTACTTCTGCTATCTCTTCTTGTCTTAACATATTATCTTAATTTGGATACAAAGATAATGGTTTGTTTATAAACAGACAAGTCTTTTAATAGAAATAAACAAAGTTATTTAATAGTAATGAATAACTTTCAAATGAAAATGTAGTGAGATTTAATAAACTGTTGCGCATTCTTGCCTCTTAGATTGATAATTTGGTAAATGTCAATAAACTGATCCGGGGAAAAGATAGAATCATAATTTATCCATCCGGTCATTTATCAACTCAATATATCGCTCTTTCCAAAGATATTTGCCATAATCTTATTGCAAGGCAGGAGCCTTACTTCTAACGCGACGTAGCGAGTGCTAACTTTGTAAAAAAATCATGAACATTTCAGATGAAAATATATGGTCGATAATCATTCATAATTTACCTGAATTAAAAAAAGAGATTGACCAATTAATTTAGATGAAACATTGGAAATCCGTTCACCGTTCACTTGATTATTATTTTAGTTTTTGCTTTAATATCGCCAAACCTTTACTTGCTTTCTCTTTGATTACTTCCACGTTTGACCCAACATTTACGTCTGCCGGATCAATCAAATAAACAGGAATTTCCCGCTTGGCATAATGAATCAATCCCGCTGCCGGATACACCTGCATGGAAGTACCTACAATGATGATAATATCCGCTTCCGAAACTATTTCAGCCGCTTTCTCTATCAACGGGACGGCTTCTCCAAACCAAACAATAAAAGGACGAAGTTGCGAACCGTCGTCGGATTTATCGCCCGGATGAATGGCTTTTGTCCCTATTTCATATACTTGGGTTTTATTTTCATTACAAACTTTGGTCAATTCTCCGTGCAAATGGATTACCTTGGTACTTCCGGCTCTTTCATGTAGATTATCTACATTTTGAGTAATTACGGAGACTTTAAAATCCGTCTCTAAACCGGCGATGATTTTGTGTCCTTCATTCGGTTCAACTGAGTCCAATTGTTTGCGCCTTTGGTTATAAAACTCAAGCATTAAATCGGGGTTTTTATACCAACCTTCAATGCTGGCGACTTCCATTACATCGTATTTCTCCCACAATCCGTCGGAATCCCGAAAAGTGCTGATTCCGCTTTCGGCGCTCATTCCAGCTCCGGATAATATAACAATGTGTTTCATTTTCGGTAAATTATTTAATGACCGGTAAAATTTCAATCCAATAACCGTCCGGATCTTCAATGAAATACAAACCCATTTCGTGATTTTCATAACACACCCATCCGTTTTCTTTGTGAAATTGACGGATCTGATCGTAATCGCCTTCTACTCTCACGCATAAATGTTGTTCGTTATCGCCCAATTCATAAGGTTTTTCCCAATCGCGAAGCCAAGTGAGTTCTAAAAGGAATGGCGAGGAATTGTCTGTTAAGAACGTGATCAAAAAAGAGCCATCATCCGCTTTTTGCTGGTGATGGATTTTAAATCCTAAAGCTTTTTCATAAAAAGCTACACTTTTCTCTAAGTTCAATACATTGTAATTGTAATGGTCGAATTTTGCCTTTATTTCCATAATCATTCTATCTTATAAGTGATGGGGAGCAAAGGTAAAAATAATTTTGAGATTTTATTTATCGGAGGAATATTTATCCGTTTCGGTCATCTGTGAAATATTTTTTGATGTTGCCCATCCGCATTATTCCATTGCATCGCTACGTCAATCGGGGAGGAGACCAACAGCATACCAACATCACGCCATTTTCCCCAACCAATATCCCAACGAATGGGGATTGCGTATCCGATTTTTCTCCGGTAATTTTGCACAGTCATTTTAATATTACTTTTTAATGAAACACCTTATTCTTATTGCTTTGCTTACCGGTTGTGTTTTCATCCACTCGCCGGCGCAAAATAAAAAATTGGTATTGGGCGGATATGGCGAAGCCGTGGCGCAACGCATGTTTTTCAGCGATAATGTGCAACGCTATACTTATCCCGAAAGCAATAAAGATGCTTCACACGGGCGTTTCGATTTGCCTCACGTGGTGGTGTATGCAAGCTACGATTTCGGTAAAGGATGGAAAATGTCATCCGAAATAGAGTTTGAACACGGCGGTTCGGGCAGCACCTACGAAATCGAAAAGGAAGAAACCGGCGAGTATGAAACCGAAATTGAAAAGGGTGGGGAAGTGGCTCTCGAGCAATTTTGGCTCGAAAAAACATTTTCCGACCAAGCGCATCTCCGCCTCGGACATATCATCGTTCCCATCGGCTTGACCAATCAATATCACTTGCCGACGGAATTTTTTTCCGTCCTCCGTCCCGAAGAGGAATCGGCTATACTGCCTTGTACATGGCATCAAACCGGTATCAGCTTTTGGGGAAAGGCGAAAGATTGGCGATACGAAGCGCAATTGCTTCCGGGTTTAGATGCCGAGCGGTTCAACAATGCGAATTGGATTAAAGAAGGCGCCATCTCTCCTTATGAATTTGAGATAGCCAATTCGTATGCCGGCGCGTTGCGGATAGACAACTATTCTGTTCCCGCGTTGCGGATAGGATTCAGCGGTTATTACGGTCAAAGTGCACTGAATAGTTTGAAATGGGATCGTTATAATAGTAAAAATGTGGGAGGAACCGTCACTGTCGGTACAATTGATGCCGTTTACAATGGCCACAATCTATTGGCTCGGGCAAATGTTATCTATGGTCATTTGCTTAATTCGTACACCATTTCCATGATCAACAGAGGTCTTCCGTCTGCAAGCCCTTCCCCTAAAACGAATATAGCATCCGATGTGTTAAGCTATTATGTGGAAGCCGGCTATAACGTACTTTCGCTATTCCCTGATTTTAAAGGCAAAGAAGATAAATTGTATTTGTATGGACACTACGGTTTTTACGATTCCATGTATAAAACCGACAAACGAATTACACCGAAAGGCTGGAGTTCCAAGACTATTCTAAGTGCAGGCATCAATTATTTTCCCATCAAGGAGATTGTAGTGAAAGCGGAATATTCGTTCCGCAAATTAAAGGAGCAATACAATAATGAACCGACCGTTTCATTGGGAATTGCCTACGCAGGATTGTTCAAATTATAAATTTAAATCAATATGAAAGAGTTAATTAAAAAGAGTTTACTTGTATTAGCAGTAATGGGTTCTGTTGGTGGATTTACTTCTTGCGAGGAGGAAATCAAGGATACTGTTGACCGTGACGAGATCAATGTGAATGCGGCTGTAGAAGCCTGTTCCGAGTTGGAAACATTGTTTGGAAAGATTCAATACAATGAAGATGACGCTCTTTTGTATAAGCAAATCTTACAAAGTTTTGTAGATTCCACCATTGTTCCGACGTATAAAAGTTTAGCCGAAGCTGCACTTGAAATGCGGAAAGCCAACAATGATTTGAAAAACAATCCAACGAATGAAACGATGGAAGCCGCTTCCGATGCTTGGATGAAAGCGCGTGTTGCGTGGGAAATAAATGAAGCATTCCTTTTCGGTCCCGTGGGCGAAAGTGCCTTGGATGTGGATGGACACATCGATTCATGGCCTTTGGAATTGGAAGGAATTAAAGAATCGATAGCTAAAGGCGGTAATATTTCCGGTCAAGAGGCTTGGAATTTAGACTCTGAAGTGATTGGCTTCCACGTTACGGAATATTTATTGTATCGCGATGGAAAATCCCGTCCGGTGGATGACTTGACTGACGGTGAACGAAATTACCTGATTGCCGCAACCGATGCTTTGGTGTGGGATTGCGTTTTAGCTTATGTAGCATGGGTAGGCGAAGAAAATGTCTCTGATGAAATGAAAGCGATTTTCAATGAAAATCCGGATGTAGTAGCGCATTTGAGCGATAATTCCTCTTATAAAAATTTTGCTGCCAAAATGAAAGATGCTTCTGCTTATTCTGGCTCTTTTTCTGCTGCGGTAAGCCAAATTTCCGATGGCGCTATTGATATCGCCGGTGAAGTAGGAGAAACTAAAATTGCTGCACCCTTCACAACTGGCAAGGTGGAAGAAGTGGAATCCTGGTATAGCTGGCATTCTTTGGATGATTATAAAAACAATATACAAAGTATCAAGAACGCCTATTTAGGAGGCGTTGACAACGATACGCGGACAATTATTTCGCTCAGTAAATATGTTGCACAGAAAAACCCCAAATTAGATACTGCTATTCAAGATAGAATAGAGGATTGCATTACCAAAATAGCAGCTATTGGTGCCGGCGGAAAGTCTTTCTATGAAGTAGTTCGTGATCATAAAAATAAGTAATTAGAAATGAAAAAATTAAATCGATTTTTTGGAATTTTATTGTGTCTTGTTTTTGCCGTTTCTTGTGTAGATGAAAAAGGTGGTAGTGGTGAAGTTGAAATACCGGATATGCCTTCTAACAGGCCGTCATATAGTGCAGAAAATGCGGAATGGTATCCGGGAGGTAAGAATGGAACGGTTTTTAATGCCAATTCTATGGCTTACCAGCAAGCTATGCCCTTTATCGATGCCAATGCCGAATTATACCGCGCCTTCATGCGTGGAGAACATATTTTTGAAAAGAGTTTCGTGAGCACGGATGGACAGGGCTATTCCGGTTTAGGCCCTGTCTATATCCGTAAATCGTGCATTGC
>JAITXK010000179.1 GCA_031284765.1 Candidatus Symbiothrix sp. | reverse complement strand
ATTCAACGAGTTTTTTAATAAATTCCGACTGCCGCGGCGTGAGCGGGATATTGTGCAAAATTTCATTCTTGCTTGGGCGGTCTATGCCTATGTCTTTTGCCGTTCTGAAATCGGTTATTTCCGAATAGAAAGCCGCCAGTTCGGGAACTTTGATAAAATACCGGAAACGTTCCTTTTGCACAATTTCATTGGTAACGCTAAATTCATAATCGGTGGTTTTCTTGGCAAAAACGGCAGCCCACGCATCAAACGTATGGATATTCTGCCGTTCCATTTCCTGCGGGCGCAGGTATTTAAACAAAAGATACAGTTCCGTTAATGAATTGGAAATGGTTGTACCGGAAAGGTAAGTTGCGCCCAAATCCTTACCTGTTCGTTCCTGAATGGTACGCAAGGCAAAGAGCATATTCAGGGCGCGTTGGCTGCCTTCAGGGTTGCCCAAACCGGCTACACGGTCGTGCCTTGTGGTAAACATCAGGTTTTTGAAACGGTGGCTTTCATCTACAAAAACGTGGTCAATGCCCATCCGTTTGAAATCTACCACATCATCGGTGCGGTTTTTGATTTGCTCGGTCAATGTTTTTATCTTGACGTCCAAATTTTCCTTGCGTTTTTCAACACCTTTGAGCATACCCGGCGAAATATCCTTGCCTTGTGTGCGTAAAACATCCAGATTTTCATCTACGCTTTCCAATTCCTTTTCCAAAATCTGTTTTTGTATTTCGGGCGATTGGGGTATCATTCCGAATTGGTCGTGAGTTAAAATCACGGCGTCCCAACTGTTATTCTTAATATCGTTAAATATTTTGACGCGCTTTTGCGGGGTAAAATCTTCCTTGCCCGGATAGAGTATTTTAGCGTTGGGATATGCCTTGCGGAATGTGGCGGCTATCTCGTGAACATTGGCTTTCAAGCCGATTATCATCGGTTTGTTTGCCAGTCCAAGGCGTTTCATTTCATACGCCCCGCAGCACATAATGAGCGTTTTGCCTGCGCCTACTTCGTGGTCGCAAATACCACCGTTGTTTTGTTTAATCATCCAAATAGCATCTTTCTGACTTTTATATAAATCGGGAATACCCAGCCGTTTTAAGTCCAATCCGGGAAAAGTCTGGTGCGAGCCGTCATACGTTGGTCGCACAAAACAGTTGAATTTGCGGTTGTAAAGGTCGCTTAAACGCTGTTTAAATTCGGGCGTTTGACCATTGAGCCAGTCGGTAAAGCCGCCCCTGATTTCGTCTATCTTGCTGTTGGCTAATTGGATTTTCTCGCCATCGCGGACTTTAACTGTCTTTCGTTTTCCAAATTCGTCTGTAACATCTATGCTTTTTGAGATATTGGGCGTGGTATTATGAAGCGCATGTTTCATCAGGGCAAGTCCGTCATATTTGCGAAATTCGCCGTGCACACAGTATTTGTCATAAATGTTCGCATTGCTGAATGCCGATTTTACCGAATATTCATCCCCCGTACCCGAATAATGCACGTTGGTATCCACATCAAAGAGGTAGGTAGCGTATTTTGAATAAATATTCTGCGGTATCCACCGCTCGCCGAAGTTAAAATCAAGTTCTTCAAAAGTTATTTCTTGGGGTTTGGCATCCTGCAAGGCTTTGAGCGATTCGGAAGCGGCATATCGGTTTTCATCCTCCGGATTTTCTTTTAAATAGCGTTCCAGAGCTTCCGCCTTTTCTATCACATTACCCGCAATGAATTTGTCGGATACTTCGTATTCCTTGATAATCGGGTGGTAATAAATGCGACCGCGCAAATCTTCAAGCATTTCTTCGCGGCTCTTTTCTTCCATCAGCGAAAGCATATACTCCAAATTGACCTCGCCGAATTTGTTTAATGAAGCGGATAATGCTTCCATTGAATTGGCGGCTTCGGTTATTTCGTTGGGATTAAAGGAAACAGGCTGATTAAATATATCGGCTTTCGCCAATCTGCCGTTTTCCGAATGTTCCAACGACAGAATTTCCTGACCGCCGGTGTCCATTTTAATCAGGTCAAGGTTTTTCTTGTCGTTCAGGTTTCCGTAACGGCGCACAAAATTGTCGTAATGTTCATTCAGCGATTGCCGCAAGTCTGCATTTTCCAGCTTCTCGCTTGCTTCGTAGTTGTAGAGAGAATGGTAGGTGTCGCGAAGTTTGATATACTGTTCTGCTTTTTGATTTTGCAAATGGTTTAATTCCAATGATTTGAAAACAGCGTCATTGCGGTAACGTTCTTTCAGGAAACCAATTTGACCGTTTCCCTCAATGACTAACGAGCCTTGTTTGTGATATTCCGCCAACGCACCGGAGTATGGGCGCGGCTCTTGCAGTTCGCGCCACTGTTTGTCCAATTCTTCTTTTCGGGCATCAAAAACAGGATGTGCCGGTTTGTTCGCTGCTGTTTGAGGTGAAACGGATTTTTGCGGTTGTGAAAACAAATCAAGTTGGGCAGGATTTGTTTTTACCGTCTTTTTCTTCCCGTGTTTACCGGTATTCTGTTGCCTGCGTTCTTCTTCCGAAAAGCCGAACAAATCGTACAGACTCATTACCGGCTGTTGCTCTATGGGTTTGGAAGTTGAGTGAATGACTGTTTTTTCCTGTTGAGGACTGTTTTTTGCATTGTATTCCTCCCATTTACCCGCTTTGATGGCGGCTAATATTTCGTTCATTTCTGCGTACTCTTCCTCCGTCAGCTCGTTTTCCGGCAGAGGAGGATTTTCGTCCAACATTCGTTTGTCGGATTCTTCGACGTAGGCGCCGAAATCCCGCATATCCTCTTTGGTGGGTTGGTAAGCCGGAACTTGTAATTTTGTCTGAGCAGTATTATCCCAATATAATTCCTTGTTCAACTGTTTATCGAAATCGGTAGAAAGCATCTTTTTCAAATCGGTAGCCATTCCCTGAACTCCGCCCTCATGAATAAAAATTGTCGCGGGCTTGCCGTAAGGGTCGGTATCGACATACGTTTTGGTATGGACGATTCGGTCAAGGTTCTGAAAAAGGTTGTTTACCTTTTCGCCGTTAGAAAGGGTTTGGCTTTGGATAAATTCCTGTTCTTCGGGCGTTAATAAAGTTTTGCCGCTGTTTTTCTGCAAGATAATCAGGTCGCTGCCAACTTCCGTTCCGGCGTGTTCGGTAAAAAGATTGTTAGGCAAACGGACAGCCGACACGAGGTTGGCATTTTTCATCAGCCAATCGCGCACCGGCTCGTTTTGTTGGCTATTCATCACGCCTTGCGAAGTGATGAACGCTGCAATGCCTCCCTCACGTAAAGTATCAATACTTTTCAAGAAAAAATAATTGTGAATGGCGCGGGTGGATTGGCGTTTTGCCGTGTCGCCGCTTTTCATAAACGAGGCATCGAAAACCGATACGTCGCCGAATGGAATATTGGACGAAATAACATCAAATTTATTATC
>JAITXK010000073.1 GCA_031284765.1 Candidatus Symbiothrix sp. | reverse complement strand
ATTTCGCCTTTTTAGACAGTTTCCTCTGCCACAACAACGATCAATCGCTGAGCTTAGCCACCAGAAACTGCCGGTTCAAGCGTGCGATATTGCTGATCGAAATGCCTTTCGGACATTCCATTTCGCAGGCGCGGGTGTTGGTACAGTTCCCGAAACCCAATTCATCCATCTTGGCAACCATAGATTTCGCGCGATTTTTCGCTTCGATTTTTCCTTGCGGAAGCAATGCCAACTGACTCACTTTCGCCGAAACGAACAACATAGCCGAACCATTCTTACAAGCTGCTACGCACGCTCCGCAACCAATGCAAGAGGCTGCATCCATTGCCAAATCGGCATCAATTTTCGAGATGGGAATTGCGTTGGCATCCGGTACACCGCCAGTGTTGACCGATACATACCCGCCCGCCTGAATGATTTTGTCGAACGCCTGACGGTCCACCATCAAATCGCGGATAACGGGGAATGCGGCCGAACGCCACGGCTCTATAGTAATTGTTTCGCCATCTTTGAAGTGGCGGATATGGAGCTGGCAGGTGGTAATCAAATTGTCAGGCCCGTGGGGGTGTCCGTTGATGTAGAGTGAACACATGCCGCAAATACCTTCGCGGCAGTCGTTGTCGAATGCGATGGGTTCTTTGCCTTCGTTGATTAGTTTCTCGTTCAGAATGTCCAGCATTTCCAGGAAAGAAGTGCCACCGGAAATCGCTTCCAATGGGTAAGTTTCAAAGTAACCTTTTGCTTTGGGGCCTTTTTGCCGCCAAACTCTTACGTTAATGTTTATATCTTTGTCCATAATGTTTTACGCTTTATAATTTCTCTGTTGTCTAACCACAAACTCATAATCCAACTGTTCCTTAATCAATTCGGGGTCTTGGTCATCGCCCGAATACTTCCAGCAGGCAGCATAAGCATACTGTTCATCATCGCGTAAAGCTTCGCCGTCCGGAGTTTGATATTCTTCACGGAAGTGGCCGCCGCACGATTCTTTCCGGTTCAAGCCGTCCAACGCCATCAACTGACCGGTTTCGATAAAGTCTGCTACGCGCAAGGCTTTTTCCAATTCGGTGTTCAAGGTGTTGGGTTCGCCCGGTATAAACACGTTTGACCAAAATTCTTTCTTCAAGGCTTTCAATTTCTCCAGCGCTATTTCCAACGATTCTTTGGTACGTCCCATGCCTACATTGTCCCACATGATTAATCCCAATTCTTTGTGAATGGAATCGACCGACCGTTTGCCTTTGATGCTCATCAAGGTGGCGATGCGGTCTTCCACTGCCTTTTCCGCTTCCGCAAATTCGGGCAAATCAAGGCTGAAACGCGGTACCTGAATCTGGTCTGCCAAATAGTTTTGAATGGTGTATGGAAGCACAAAATAGCCGTCCGCCAATCCCTGCATCAAAGCCGATGCACCCAAACGGTTGGCGCCGTGGTCGGAGAAGTTGGCTTCGCCGATAGCAAAACAGCCCGGAATGGTGGTCATCAATTCATAATCAACCCACAAACCGCCCATGGTGTAGTGGATGGCGGGGAAAATCATCATCGGCGTTTCGTAAGGATTTTGCGCCGTGATTTTTTCGTACATCTGGAACAGGTTGCCG
Organism: Candidatus Symbiothrix sp.; assembly: GCA_031284765.1. Taxonomy (GTDB): domain Bacteria; phylum Bacteroidota; class Bacteroidia; order Bacteroidales; family Azobacteroidaceae; genus Azobacteroides. The sequence continues at coordinate 3,302 of JAITXK010000073.1, read as the reverse complement.
TAACGCGCTTCTACCGTCTTCAATCCCAAGCGGTTGATGGCTGCCGAGAAATCCAGATACACTGCCAAACCGGTGTTGTTGACGCCAAAACCGGCATCACATCGTTCTTTGGCTGCACGGGAAGCCACGTCGCGCGGAACCAGATTGCCGAAAGCGGGGTATCTGCGTTCCAAATAATAATCGCGGTCTTCTTCCGCAATTTGGGTGGGTTTCAATGTGCCGTCGCGTAAAGCTTGTGCGTCTTCCGCTTTTTTCGGAACCCAGATGCGGCCATCGTTCCGCAACGATTCGGACATCAAGGTTAATTTCGACTGAAATTCGCCGTGAACGGGAATACACGTCGGATGGATTTGTGCAAAAGCGGGATTTGCAAACAACGCACCTTTGCGGTAGCATTGCATGGCCGCCGAGCCGTTGGAGTTCATCGCGTTGGTGGACAGGAAGAAGGTATTTCCGTATCCGCCCGAACCAATCACTACGGCATGCGCCGAGAAACGCTCAATTCTCCCCGTAACCAGGTTGCGGGCAATGATGCCTCGCGCCCGTTCTACGCCGTCGGCGTCTTTGACCAGCACCACGTCCAACATTTCGTGACGGGTGTATAATTTCACACTGCCTTTGTGCACCTGACGGCTCAAGGCGGAGTAGGCGCCCAGCAACAACTGTTGTCCGGTTTGTCCTTTGGCGTAAAAAGTACGCGAAACCTGTGCGCCGCCGAAAGAACGGTTGTCCAACAAACCGCCGTACTCGCGGGCAAAAGGAACGCCTTGCGCCACGCATTGGTCGATAATGTTGTTGGCAACTTCGGCCAAACGGTACACGTTGGCTTCGCGAGCGCGGTAGTCGCCCCCTTTGATGGTATCGTAAAACAAGCGGTAAACCGAGTCGCCGTCGTTTTGATAATTCTTGGCTGCATTGATACCGCCCTGTGCCGCAATGGAGTGTGCGCGGCGGGGCGAATCCTGAATACAGAAATTAAGCACGTTGAACCCTAATTCGCCGAGAGATGCGGCTGCCGATGCGCCGGCCAAACCCGTTCCCACCACAATAATGTCCAAACGGCGTTTATTGGCAGGGTTGACCAGTTTTTGGTGGTCTTTATAATTCGTCCACTTTTCGGCCAAAGCGCCTTGTGGGATTTTTGCATTTAATTGAGTCATAATCTTTTTTATTTAAAAATACAAACCGATATTGTACAGTAAAGCTGTAGTCACTTTTTGCTGTTTCTCCGTTAGATCTTTCCATAACGGACCTTTATCCATTATACTTCCTATTCCAATTCCGCATTGGAATAATTTTTTATGCCTGTAAACAAACATAGGACCCATATAAGAAGCATAATGATTATCTCCAAAACCTTGATTCCAATATTGTAGAGAAACAAAGGAACTGTTTATGCCATCCTTCAGATGATAATTGAAACCGGCTCCAAAACTGCTAATTCCAACACCCGCTTGCAAGCTTAAACGGGATTTAGGGATTAGAAATTCAAAATCAACGCCGATTAGAGAACCTCCACCCATTAACACTCCGATGTTGAAAGCCGACAACTCTTCACTGCTTTCTGTTGGAACTTCTTGCGAATATTCTGTTTGGGCTGCATTTTCCTGTCCATAAAGGATGGTAGCAGATGCGATTGCGAATACGAATAAAAAAGTCTTTTTCATGTTATTATCTAATTAATGAATGAGCGAATTGTAAAATAAACCGGAACCACCGCAAAACCAATCATGATGACGGTTGCCACAATATTGGCAATCCATTTCAGGCGGGGATACCATGTTTTGCCGTTCAATCCCAAGGTTTGAAACGCGCTCCATATCCCGTGAGTCAAGTGAAACCAGATAGCCGCCAACCAGGCGAGATAAACGATTGCATACAGCGGATAATTGGAAAACAATCCGATAACCAAACCGGAGCCTTTGCTTACGGCGCCTTCCAAATGCAATAACTCGGACAATTGCATTTTGTACCAGAAGTTACACAAATGGACAGCCAATCCCAAAAGGATGATCAATCCAAGGACGTACATGTTTTTTGCCGCCCATTCGGTTTTTGTTTCGTTGGCGGAAGCATATTTGTCCGCACCTCTTGCCTGTTGGTTTTGCAAGGTCAGCCAGGTGCCGTATCCGATGTGGATCACAAAGCCGCCGGCCAATACCATGGTAAGCGCAACGGCGTACCAGTTGGCTCCCAACATTTCACAAATCCAATCGTAGGCTTCGGCAGAAAACACCAAAACCAGATTCATGGTCATGTGAAACAATAAAAACAAAACCAGACAGACACCTGTAATACTCATGATGAGCTTTCTGCCAATAGAAGAATTTAATAGCCAATACATAAAATTTTGTTTTTTGAATGATTGAATTTTCGTGAGTTTTTAAAGAAGCTACAAAATTAGTTTAAAAAAAGACAAGTTACAAGCATTGGCAAATTCTTTTTAATGAACAATGCGCAGACCTCCCGGTTCGGGGGATTGAACACGGATAACACGGAAAACACGGATTTGCACGGTGCTTGGTTCGGACGAGGTTTCCCCTGCACTATTCCGTGTTATCCGTGTTCAAATTTTAGGCTAAATCTTATTTTGCGGTGCTATGAGAAATTTAATATACCATTTTTCGTATTTTGTCCCATAGATCGTCCCATTCCGGATTTGTACTTGTAATCAGCAAGTCTTTTTTTATTCTGCTCCATTTTTTTAATTGAGTTTCTCGTTCTATGGCTTGCTCAATACTTGAATAGTATTCATAATAAACACAATACTCTAAATTATAACTTGCTGAAAATGATTTTTTAATAAAATGATTTTTATGTTCTAATACACGACGTTGCAGGTTGTTTGTCACCCCAATATAAAGGGTAGTTTTATTTTTATTAGTCATAATGTATATAAATCCAACTCTTTCCATAGATGCTGTTTTTTATTTTTTCTCAAAAATAAACAATATTCTCTGAATTGACCGGAAAACAGCGTATAAATTTTCGGCAGATGTCTCCACTCGCTACGCTCGGTCGACATGACGATGGTGTATATTATTGTGGGAGAGTGGGAAGGATTGGGGAGGCGAAGCCTCCCCAATCCTTCCCACTCTCTTGTTTTTCCCTAAAAGAGCCAGTTATGTCGAGCGTAGCGAAGCGGAGTCGAGACATCTACCGATGACCGTTAAACATCTAAATTTCTCATAGCACCGCAAAAAAAGGGAGTTGGCTTATCCCATCATGGTCGTTTTTGAGAAATGGGTGTATAACAAAATCCTCAAATTCCTTCCCAAAGGTCGTATTGGCAAAGCCTTAAA
>JAITXK010000017.1 GCA_031284765.1 Candidatus Symbiothrix sp. | reverse complement strand
ATTATGATCAAAAAAGGAAGTTTCCCCATAGTAAACATGGCTTGTGCAGGATGTGCAATGAATATTCAAAAAACGCTAAAACAACAGCCGGGCGTAAAAGATGCCACGGTCAACCTGGCCGGAAAAAACGCATTCATCGAATACGACGCTTCAGTTACTAATCCCGCACAGTTGCAAGTTGCCGTTCGCTCCATCGGTTACGATCTTATTCCCGACTTCGACGATGATACGGAGGAAGGCGGAAATGACATGCTGGAAAAAGAGGAGAAGCGACAGTATCGCAAGCTTAAAATACGGACCATCACGGCCGTGATACTCTCTGTCTTTTTGATTGTTCTGTCTATGACACCCTTGATGCACCACCACGCATCACGATATTTAATGGCTCTATTGGCGACTCCGGTTGTCTTTATCTGTGGAAGACAGTTCTTTACCGGCGCTATCAAGCAGGCAAGACACAAGTCGATGAACATGGATACATTAGTGGCGCTCAGCACTTCAATCGCTTATTTATTCAGTATATTCAGCCTTTGCTTTCCCCAATTCTGGCTTGCTCACGGTTTATCGGCCGAAGTCTATTTTGAAACAGCGGCCGTGATCATCACCTTTGTTCTCGTCGGCAGATTATTGGAGGAAAAAGCCAAACAAAAAACATCTTCTTCCATCCAAAAACTCATCGGACTACGCCCCAAAACGGCGACCATCGTCCAACCCGACGGAAAGGTAGAGGAAGTACCCATCAAATACATCCAAATCAATGACATTATTCTGGTAAAATCCGGAGAAAAAATCGCAGTTGACGGCACCATCACCGAAGGATATTCCTTTGTGGACGAAAGCATGATTACCGGCGAATCGCTTCCGATAGAGAAAAAACAAGGCGATCCGGTCTTTGCGGGGACCATCAATCAACACGGCAGTTTCAACTATAAAGCAGTAAAAGTCGGACACGAAACCGTACTTGCCCAAATTATCCGTTTGGTGAAAGAGGCGCAAAACAGCAAAGTTCCGCTACAAAAATTGGCCGACAAATGGGTGGCAATATTCGTTCCGGCAGTGCTGACTATTGCCCTGATTTCAGCGCTATTGTGGCTCTTTTTAGATTCGGGCAATCCTTTTGTACATGCCCTTTTGGCCTTTGTGACGGTGCTGATTATCGCTTGTCCCTGCGCCTTAGGTCTGGCTACGCCTACCGCCGTCATGGTCGGCATAGGCAAAGGAGCCGAGCTGGGTATTCTGATGAAAGACATGGACAGTCTGGAAGTATTACGCAAGGTAAATACCATTGTTTTGGATAAAACGGGAACCATCACCAAAGGGATTCCTGTTGTGACGGATGCCAAGTGGTTCGTTCCCGAAACAGCGGAATTACGCAATATTTTATTCAGTATGGAAAAAATGTCGGATCATCCCTTAGCTGTCGAAATTGCCTCCACGCTCCAAGATGCAGACTTGCAACCTTCCATCACTATAGAAACGAAACCCGGAGCCGGCATCACGGGTATTATCGGAGAAAAACGATTTTACACCGGCAACACCCATTTGTTTCCTTCAATAGATGAAAAGTTGACCGAATGGATAGACGCAAGAGAAAATGAAAGCAAAACCGTGGTTTTGTTCGGAACCGATACGCAAATTCTGGCAGCTTTTGCCTTGGCCGACGAAATCAAAGAGTCGTCGCGACAAGCGATAGAGCAGTTACATGCCGCCGGTCTCGAAGTAATCATGGCCACCGGTGACAATGAGACAACAGCCAAAGAAATTGCCCGGCAAGCCGGAATAAAGCATTATCTTGCCAAAGCCCTGCCCAACGATAAATTACATTTGATAAAAGAAAAGCAACAAGAAGGAAAAATCGTTGCCATGGTAGGCGACGGCATCAACGACAGCGCTGCCTTGGCACAAGCCAACCTAAGTATCGCAATGGGAAAAGGCAGTGATATCGCGATCGAAGTAGCATCCGTCACCATTATTTCCGGCGATTTGCGGAAAATAACCGCAGCTATCCGCTTATCGAAGGATACGGTGACAACTATCCGGCAAAACCTATTCTGGGCATTTATCTACAATATTATCAGTATTCCTGTCGCCGCCGGTATTCTGTATCCTGTCAACGGATTTTTACTTAATCCCATGATTGCAGGCGCAGCAATGGCTCTGAGCAGTATCAGCGTGGTTGGGAATAGCCTGCGATTGAAATGGAAACATTCATAAATGATCGGTCATAATTATTGTTTGCTATTATGATAATAATTTAAAAAAATTATTTGCAATAATTGAGAATTAATTCTACATTTGCAGTCGTTTTATAAATAAAGAGATTGTGTTATACAAAATAAATCCATATATATGCCACTTAATTTTTCTGTTTTCGAGAAAATGACTATTTGTGTCCTTTGGATTTTTTTGTTTTTTATGAATAACTGAATGAAAAAGATAAAATGGATAAAAAGATTTTTTAGAAAAATCAAAAGAAGATATTTCAGGTATATGCAGCACAAATGGGACGTAAAATATTATAGTTCCGATTTGGGAGGTAAGCAATTGTAATACCGCCTACTTTCATTATATGGATATGTATCACCTTTCTTGTTTCATGACTTTCTTTCGATATATAGAAATTTAGTTTACTTTTGCAGTTAAAATGAATGATATCATATATGAAACAAGACAAGCTTCTATGGGCCGATGACGAAATGGACCTCCTTAAACCGCATGTCCTTTTTCTGGAGGACAAAGGATATGAAGTAGTAACCGTATGTAGTGGACAAGATGCCATTGATGCAAGCCGCAAAGAAGTGTTCGACCTGATTTTCCTCGATGAAAACATGCCCGGATTGAGCGGATTGGAAACGCTGGCTATCATCAAGGAAGAAAATCCTGCCACTCCCGTCATCATGATTACCAAAAGTGAGGACGAAGGAATCATGAATCAAGCCATCGGAAGCAAGATTTCCGATTATCTGATTAAACCGGTCAATCCCAATCAAATACTGCTGTCCATTAAGAAGAACTTGCATAAAAACCAAATTATCACGGAAAAGACCACCTCGGATTATCAACAGGATTTCATGAAGATTGGCATGCAAATCAACGACTCGTTCACCACCGAAGATTGGAAAGAAGTTTACAAAAAACTCACCTATTGGGAATTGGAACTGGAAGCATCACAAACCGGAATGTCCGACTTGTTGCGCACGCAAAAGCAGGAAGCGAATCAGGTTTTTGGCAAATTCATCAAGAAAAACTATGAAAGATGGATTATGCAACCCGAATCGAATGACCGGCCGCTGATGAGTCCCGACATCTTCAAAAACCGGATATTCCCTGCTTTAGATAAGGGTGAGAAAGTATTTTTCGTGCTTATCGACAATTTCCGGCTCGACCAATGGCGCGAAATCAAAGACTTATTGGCGGAATATTTTACGTTTCAGGAAGACTTGTATTACTCTATTTTGCCAACAGTCACACAATATGCCCGTAACGCCATTTTTTCCGGTCTGATGCCCTTGCAAATCGAACAAATGTTTCCCGATTTATGGGTGGAAGAAGACTCGGAAGAAGGCAAAAATCTCAACGAAGCCCCACTGATTCAAACGCAAATCGAACGTTTCCGCAAAAAATACACCTTTTCGTATCACAAAATCAATGATTCGAATTACGGTGAGAAGTTAGTGCAGAATTTCAATCAACTGAATAATTATCCGTTGAATGTCTTGGTGCTAAACTTCGTTGATATGCTTTCGCACGCACGTACCGAATCGAAAATGGTGCGGGAATTGGCTTCCACGGAAGCGGCCTACCGTTCGCTCACCCGCTCGTGGTTCAAACATTCCACCACACTCGAATTGTTTAAGAAAATGGCCGAGAAAGGGTACAAAGTGGTGCTGACCACCGACCATGGCACCATCCGGGTCACGGAACCCATCAAAGTGATTGGCGACAAAAACACGAACCCCAACTTGCGGTATAAATTAGGCAAGAATCTGTCTTACGACCCAAAAGAAGTGTATGAAATCACAAATCCCACCAAATTGGGCTTGCCTGCGCCGAATGTCAGCACGCGCTATATTTTCGCATTAAACGACACATTCTTCGCCTATCCCAATAACTACAATTATTATGTATCATATTATATGAATACATTTCAGCACGGAGGTATTTCGATTGAAGAAATGTTGATTCCGTTGATCACTTTAGACCCAAAATAAATCGAATGGGACTCCCCGCGCTCTTTATTTCCCGCACAAAAGCGATTTTAGGTGATGAATGGACGGCTTTTGAACAGGCTTTACAGGAGGAAAGTCCGGTCAGTATCCGCCTGAATCCCAACAAAGCAGTTGCCGGTATCTTTTCTGATTCCGCCGCATCTCCCGTATCGTGGGCAAGCAATGCGTATTACATAAATGTGCGACCCTCCTTCACGCTCGACCCGCTCTTTCACGCCGGCTGCTATTATGTGCAGGAAGCTTCCTCCATGTATTTGGAGCAAATCATCCAACGACAAGTTCCCCACGCAGCCAAAGTCTTGGATTTATGCGCCGCGCCGGGAGGAAAAGCCACGCAAGCAGTCAGCACTCTACCCGCCGGCAGTTTATTGACAGCCAATGAAGTAATTCGTTCCCGCGCCTATATCTTATCCGAAAATCTGACGAAATGGGGCAATCCCCACACGATTGTCACGAACAACGACCCTAAAGATTTCGGCTCATTGCCCTCTTTTTTCGATGTGATAATGGCTGATGTACCCTGCTCGGGTGAAGGCATGTTCCGCAAAGACCCAG
>JAITXK010000195.1 GCA_031284765.1 Candidatus Symbiothrix sp. | reverse complement strand
AGTTGAAGCAGGGAAAATTTATACACTGAAAGAAGCGTCGGCTTTGGTAAAAGAAATTACTACTACCAAATTTGATTCTTCCGTTGACATTGATGTCCGCTTAGGTGTTGACCCCCGTAAAGCTAACCAAATGATAAGAGGCGTTGTTTCATTGCCTCACGGAACAGGTAAGCAAGTTAGGGTTCTCGCATTAGTTACTCCGGATCAGGAAGCGTCTGCAAAAGAGGCAGGAGCTGATTATGTAGGTCTCGATGAATATATCGATAAAATTAAAGGAGGTTGGACGGATATAGATGTGATTATCACACAACCGGCTGTTATGGGTAAACTTGGCGCTTTGGGTAGAGTATTAGGCCCCCGTGGTTTGATGCCTAATCCCAAGAGTGGTACGGTTACCAATGATGTAGCAACTGCAGTAAAAGAGGTAAAACAAGGTAAAATCGATTTCAAAGTCGATAAAGCCGGTATTGTACATACCTCTATCGGGAAAGTATCCTTTACGGCAGAACAAATCCGTGATAATGCGAAAGAATTCGTCGCTACACTTATAAAGTTGAAACCTACTGCCGCGAAGGGTACGTATGTTAAGAGTATTTATCTTTCAAGTACAATGAGTTTGGGTCTGAAAATTGAACCAAAATCGGTTGACGAAAATTAAAATGATTGAAGATGAAAAAGGAAGATAAAACAGTTGTTATCAAACAAATTGCTACTACCTTGAGTCAGTATGTAAATTTCTACCTGACCGATGTTGTTACGTTGAATGCAGCAGGTACAAGCAGACTGAGAAGAGAATGTAATAAGGAAGATATTAAATTAGTTGTTGTAAAAAACACCTTGTTTAAGAAAGCGCTGGAACAAACAAATAAAGATTTTTCCGCACTTGATCCGGCTTTAAAAGGCAATACGGCAGTAATGTTTTCAAACAATGCCAATAGCCCTGCAAAGTTGATCAAGACCTTTTCAAAAGGAACCGATATCCCTAAACTCAAAGCTGCTTATGTACAGGAAGGGTTTTATATCGGACCTGAAAATCTGGATATACTTGTTTCCATAAAGAGTAAAAATGAACTCATTGCCGACGTTATTGCCTTGTTGCAATCACCGGCTAAGAATGTTATTTCCGCTCTTAGTTCGGGTGGCCAAACCATCCACGGAGTTTTAAAAACTCTGGCTGAAAGGTAATAAACTTTACATTCTTTAAAGGCCTATAAGGCTTTTAAAGACAATAGAAAACTTAAAAATAAACAATTTTAAAATTATAAAAAAATGGCAGATTTAAAAGCTTTTGCTGAACAATTAGTGAACTTAACTGTAAAGGAAGTAAATGAACTTGCAGAAATTCTTAAATCAGAATATGGTATCGAACCTGCTGCTGCAGCTGTTGCTGTCGCTGCCGGTCCCGCTGCCGCAGCTGAAGTTGTTGAAGAAAAAACATCTTTCGACGTTATTCTGAAAAGCGCTGGTGCAAATAAATTAGCAATAGTCAAAGCAGTTAAAGAACTGACAGGCCTTGGTCTTAAAGAAGCGAAAGATATTGTTGACAGCTCTCCAGCTCCCATCAAAGAAGGCGTTTCAAAAGACGAAGCTGAATCATTAAAGAAATCTTTAGAAGAAGCCGGAGCAGAAGTTGAACTTAAATAACTGTTCCTGTAACCTGGGAATATATCAATCAAATCGTTGCGCCCGTTGTTCGGGCGCGCCGATTTGATATATAACCGGGTCTTTTGGTTAAGTACCTTACGTAGTGAAGGTTCTTAACCTTTTCGTGTTCTAATAATAATCAGTTTCCAAATTCTGCAATAAATGTCTTCAACAACAAACAATAACCAAAGAATAAACTTTGCCTCGACAAAAATGCCGTTCGATTATCCGGATTTTCTCGAAGTGCAATTAAAGTCATTTCAAGACTTTCTCCAGTTAGATACTCCAACTGAAAAAAGGAAGAATGAAGGATTATATAAAGTGTTCGCTGAAAATTTTCCGATAACGGATACGCGAAATAACTTTGTTCTTGAGTTTTTAGATTATTATGTCGATCCTCCCCGTTATACCATTGAAGAATGTATCGAACGAGGACTGACGTATAGCGTACCCCTCAAAGCCAAACTGAAGCTTTATTGTACGGATTCCGACCATGAAGATTTCGATACGGTAATTCAAGATGTATTTTTGGGTCCAATCCCTTACATGACGGAAAAAGGAACATTTGTAATCAACGGAGCCGAACGTGTTGTCGTTTCCCAATTACATCGTTCTCCGGGCGTGTTCTTTGGTCAGAGTCTTCACTCTAATGGTACCAAACTCTATTCAGCTCGTATCATCCCTTTCAAAGGTTCTTGGATCGAATTTGCAACGGATATCAACAACGTGATGTATGCTTATATCGACCGTAAAAAGAAATTACCCGTTACAACACTTTTGAGAGCTATTGGTTTTGAAAGCGATAAAGACATTCTGGAGATTTTTAATCTGGCAGAAGAAATCAAAGTAACCGCTTCTAACCTGAAAAAAGCCATTGGCCGTAAACTTGCCGCCAGAGTGCTGAAAACATGGATTGAAGATTTTGTAGATGAAGATACCGGTGAAGTTGTTTCTATCGAACGAAATGAAGTACTGATCGATCGCGAAGTGGTGATTGAAGCGCAACATATTGACGAAATAATGGAGTCGGGCGTGCAAACAATCCTCTTGCACCGCGAAGATCAGAATTTATCTGATTATGCAATCATTTACAATACTTTGCAGAAAGATCCGAGCAACTCCGAACGCGATGCCGTAGTCTATATCTACCGGCAATTGAGAAATGCCGACCCCGCAGACGATACGAGCGCAAGAGAAGTAATCCAGAATTTGTTCTTCTCTGAAAAAAGATACGACCTGGGCGAAGTCGGACGCTACCGGATAAACAAAAAATTGAATCTGACAACTTCCGCCAGTACCAAAGTCCTGACGAAAGAAGACATTATTGAAATTATCAAATATTTAATCGAACTGATCAATTCCAAAGCCAATGTGGACGATATTGACCATTTGAGCAATCGTCGCGTGCGTACGGTGGGAGAACAATTATACAACCAATTCGGAATAGGCTTGGCGCGAATGGCGCGTACCATCCGCGAACGCATGAATGTGCGCGATAACGAAGTATTTACTCCTATCGACCTCATCAATGCGAAAACTATTTCTTCCGTTGTCAATTCTTTCTTTGGTACGAACGCCCTCTCTCAATTTATGGATCAAACCAATCCCTTGGCCGAAATTACGCACAAACGTCGTATGTCGGCATTGGGACCCGGCGGTTTGTCGAGAGAACGCGCCGGATTTGAAGTGCGCGACGTTCACTATACACACTACGGGCGTTTATGCCCGATTGAAACCCCTGAAGGCCCGAATATTGGTTTGATTTCTTCGCTTTGCGTTTATGCAAAGATCAATAACCTCGGGTTTATCGAAACGCCTTACCGCAAAGTGCAGGACCGCAGCGTGAATTTGACGGATAGTGGAATTATCTATCTCACGGCTGAAGAAGAAGAAGGAAAAATTATTGCACAGGGAAATGCACCGCTGGACGACGATGGAGTCTTTATCCGCTCGCGGGTAAAATCCCGTCAGGATGCCGATTATCCTGTTGTTCCGCCGGAAGAAGTGGAATTGATGGACGTATCGCCCACTCAAATAGCTTCTATCGCCGCCTCTTTGATTCCATTCTTGGAACACGACGATGCAAACCGCGCGTTGATGGGGTCAAACATGATGCGGCAGGCAGTTCCTTTGTTACGTCCGGAAGCCCCGATTGTCGGCACAGGAATAGAAGGTCAGTTGATAAAAGACTCACGGACACAAATCACCGCCGA
>JAITXK010000094.1 GCA_031284765.1 Candidatus Symbiothrix sp. | reverse complement strand
AATTAATAAACTTGAAGTTTTCATATACAAACTATTTTTTAATGAAATAAGCAATCCCTTTTACTATCAAACGCCGGTTAGCTGATTTAAGTTCGACGGTTTGAATTGATAATGCAAATATACAAGATAAAAATGAATTTTCCACATTTTTCCAATCTATCTCGGTTGTGGCTTTCTCCTCTCCCAATACGCACACAAATTCTCCGGCGTAGTATCCCAACGCTTATGCATCCAAACCCATTGCTCCGGATGTTGACGAATAAGCGATTCGATAACATCATTATGAATCTGCGTATTCCGTTGCAAATCATAGTCTGTGTCGCCGGTGATTTCCAATGGAATTTCGGGAAGAATTTTGAAGGTATAGGTATCGTCTGCATTGCGGAAAGTGGCCATGGGCACGATGGCGGCGCCGGTATCTATTGCCAAACGGGCACAACCCAGAGGCGTGTAAGCATTTAAACCAAAAAACTTCAGAAATTTTCCGCGTATTTTTTTGGAATCCTGGTCAATCATGATAATCAGACATTCACCTTTCAACAAGACTTCGACTAATTTTTCGTAGGTGCCTTTTTTTCGGCTGATATTTTTCATGCCCCGTTTTTCACGCATTCTGACCATACAGGTATTGAGGCGATGGTTTTTTATTTCTCTGCTAACGGCTGAGGTTTCATAACCCAATATCGGTGGCAGGATGGCCGAAAATTCCCAACCCGAAGTATGCGGAATCAGGCAAAGTACGCCTTTCCCTTTTTCGTAGGCTTGTTGCAGATTGTCCTCTCCTTCAATCTTGAAATAGCGGAGAAATTGCTTGCGCGAAGTCAATCCGGCAAAAAACGCATAATCGGTAAATGTTTTGCCCAAGTTGACAAACACGTCCTGTCCCATGCGGTAGATTTCTTGCGGGCTTTTTTCTTTTCCGTAAATCATGTCCAACTGTTGCAAAATGGTTTTGCGTGTTTTTTTGAAATAGTTGAATACGAAACGTGCCAAAACACCGTGCCATTTGAGTGTTAATTTCCGGGGAAGTATTCTGACGGAGATAAACAGCGACCTTAGTAATCCATATACCATGGCATCGCGGCAAGGGCGGATGAGTGCTGATTTTAATTTTCCAGACATGAGAAAATAATAAATTATATTAACAGAATATTTTTTTTGCGGTCAAAGGTACGATTTGTGTCTGCGAAAAGCAAAGAAAAGTGAAAAGAATGTTGCTAATGATTAAAATAAAGAAGAAAAAACGTACCTTTGCAAACTTGAAAACCAAGGATATTAATCTTCAAATAATATAGTTTATGTTTAAAAATCATCCTAAAGGCTTATACGCCTTAGCTCTGGCTAACACCGGAGAACGTTTCGGGTATTACACCATGCTCGCTATTTTCGTGTTGTTCTTACAGGCAAAATTTGGTTTTGACGGCAATCAAGCCGGCGCTATTTATGGCGGTTTCCTCGGAGCAGTCTATTTTATGCCACTGATAGGCGGTATTATAGCGGACAAAATCGGTTTTGGAAAGGTTGTGACCACCGGTATTGTAGTCATGTTTTTTGGCTATTTGTTGCTGGCGTTTCCCATTTCTTTTGTGTCCAATACGGACCCTTATGCTTCGCCGGCGTTTTGGACAATGATTGGCGCTTTGGCATTGATTGCAATTGGTACCGGTTTGTTCAAAGGCAATTTGCAGGTTTTGGTTGGTAATCTTTATGATGCTCCGGAACACCAGTCAAAACGCGACAATGCGTTCAGTTTGTTCTATATGGCAATTAATCTGGGTGCCATGTACGCCCCGTTTGCTGCAACAAAGGTTACAAACTTCTTTTTAGGGAAAGAGGGGTTTTCTTACAATGCCAAGATTCCTGCCTTGGCAAATCAATTTCTGAATGGCAGCATTTCGTCGGAAGGAACAGAAAGTTTAACGCAATTGGCTACCGCACAAGGCGTTTCAACGACCGATTTAAGCGCATTTTCTTCCCATTACATTGATGCACTTTCCGGCGCTTACAATTATGGATTCGGTGTAGCATGTATTTCGTTGATTATTTCAATTGCCATCTATATCGCATTTAGAGGCACTTACAAACATGCTGATTACAATTCCAAACAATTAGCCGCTCAAAATGCAGCAACAGGCAAAGCCGTAGAAGCCGAATTGAGTCCGAAAGAAACGAAAGAGCGGATATGGGCGCTGATTCTGGTGTTCTTCGTGGTGATTTTCTTTTGGATGTCGTTCCATCAAAATGGGCTGACGATGACATTCTTTGCACGTGATTATACGGCAAGTATGGCAGAAGGCCTGACCCGTATTGGGTTCGATATTCTGAATCTGACCCTGCTGGTAGTAGCTGTATTTAGTGCTTTCAGCATTGCGCAATCGGAAACAGCTAAAGGAAAAACCCTTTCAAGCGTGGTTTTAATAGCTTCTGTGGCAGGCATTATCACTAATTATTTGAATACAGTTGCTGGTTTGAATATTGAGCCACAACTTTTCCAACAATTTAATCCGTTCTTTGTAATTGTCTTGACTCCCGTTTTTATGGGAATGTTTGCATGGCTGGCGAATCAAGGAAAAGAGCCTTCCACGCCTCGTAAAATCGGTTTTGGGATGATTATCGCAGCAGGTGCGTTTAGCATTTTGGCGTTTGCATCGTATGCTTTGCAAAGTCCGGCGGCCTTGGGTGGCGGAGTGAGTGATACGCTTGTTTCTCCCAACTGGTTGATTAGCACTTATTTGATTTTAACGTTTGCCGAGTTATTCTTGAGTCCGATGGGTATGTCGTTCGTGACGAAAGTGGCTCCTCCCAAATACAAAGGAATGATGATGGGGGGCTGGTTTACCGCCACAGCTATCGGCAACTATTTGACAAGTTATATCGCTAAAATATGGGGTTCAGGCATGGAGCTGTGGCAAGTATGGGGCGTATTAATCGTCATCTGCTTGTTGTCGGCCACATTTATCTTTTCCATCATGAAACGTTTGGAAAAAGTAGCAAAATGAAAACAAATATTTGTACCCTCTTTTTTTTGTCCCTCCTGGCATCGGTAGCCGTTGCCCAAGAACGGGAAATGAAAATCGCCTCATTCAATATCCGTTATTCCAATGATTCCGATTATAAGGCCGGCAACGGGTGGCAAAACCGTTGTCCGGTCGTCGCATCCATGATTCAATTTTACGATTGGGATATTATTGGGGCACAAGAATGTCTGATAAACCAACTCAACGATTTAAAACCGCTCTTGCCGGCCTACGATTTTATCGGCGTAGGCCGTGAAGACGGCAATACGGCAGGCGAATACGCGGCTATCTTTTATAAGACCGCGAAATATACGGTCTTGAATCAAGGCCATTTCTGGCTTTCGAAAACGCCCGATGTGCCCAGCGTCGGTTGGGATGCAGTTTTGAAACGGATTTGCACGTGGGTGCAATTGGAAGAAAAAAGTACCGGATTCCGCTTCTTTGCCTTCAATCTTCACTACGACCATAAGGGGGAAAAATCGCGCCGGTTAGCATCGGAATTAACCTTGCAAAAAATCAGGGAGATTGCCGGAAATAACCCCGTGATGTTGACCGGCGATTTCAATCAGGACCAAGACAGCGAAGGCTACAAAACCTTCCTGTCATCCGGTTTTTTGTATGACAGTTATTTGTACGCACCGGTTATCTATGTCCCCAACGGTACATTCAACGCTTTTCATTTCGATACAATCAGCAGACAGCGGATTGACCATGTGTTTATTTCCGCCGCTTTCCGCGTGCAGCGCTATGGTATCTTAACGGATATTTATTGGCATGATCAGGCGCCGCATTTCCCGTCCGACCATTTTCCGGTAATGGTGGTATTGAATTATTGAGAAAAAAATATCTCTATTATTTGCTATCCTTTTATGTCCTGATATTCCATGCATGATACTCAGTTTCTTCTCTTTTTTATGGTTGCAAGTCTGGAGAAATTTATTTGTTTGGGCGGAAATAAAAACCGGTTCCGCCTTTTCCGTTGCATTCCACCTTGACGGCAGTGGGCCGGGACTGTTGGTA
>JAITXK010000090.1 GCA_031284765.1 Candidatus Symbiothrix sp. | reverse complement strand
CTCGCCATTGGCGCTTGTTTGTTTGTGCTGTAATATTTCATAAACTGATGGGATGATGTGTTAATGGGATGATAAAAACGCTTTAATAAATTCATCTCCTTTTAATAATCCGTATTTTCCTTTTTTTACTGAAAACTCGTTGTATTCCGTCACTTCATCCGGTATATCTCCGGGTTTGTACAGGATGAAAGGTACCGGTGCATTCGTATGAGTCTTGATGCGGCAGGGAGTCGGGTGGTCGGGTAGGAGAGCGATGCTGACCGGCTCGTCCCATTTTTCCACTTCTTCCATGATGGTTTTCAAGATGCGGTTATCCAAGTATTCAATCGTTTTTACTTTCAAAGCCGCATCCCCTTCGTGACCTGCCTCGTCGCTGGCTTCAACGTGCAAATATACAAAATCTTTTTCTTTCAACGCTTTCAGAGCGGCTTGCGCTTTTCCTTCGTAATTGGTGTCATACAATCCGGTGGCTCCGGGTACATCTACGTTTTCCAATCCGGAATAAACGCCGATTCCTTTGATTAAATCAACGGCTGAAATAACGGCGCCTGTCCGAATCGGATACATTTCGGAAAGTCGTTTCATCTGCGGTTGATACCCCGGCGACCAAGGCCAAATGCTGTTTGCAGGGTCTTTCCCTTCCGCTTTTCGTTTCAAATTGACGGGATGGTTTGCCAATAATTCCTGTGACCGGATAATCAGTTCATTCAGAATTTCGGCGGTCGATTGCGCTTCCGGATTTTGCGCTTGAATCAAAACTTCTTTAAACTTTGTTCCTTGAACATCGTGCGGAGGAATACAATCCAATTGTTTATTTCCACCTTTTAGTTTTAATACATGGCGATAAGAAACACCCGGAAAAAATTGAAGCCGGTCGTTTCCTAATTGTTCATTTAAATAGTGAATAAGAATTTCAGCTTCTTTATTGGAAATATGACCGGCAGAATGGTTTTTTATTTTCTCGTTTTCGATGCAAATCAGGTTGCATCGCATGACCATTTCTCCGGTAAAAACAGGGATTCCCATGCTGGCAGCTTCCAATGCACCCCGTCCTTCCAATACTTTCGGTACATCGTATCCCAAGACTGCAAGATTGGCGACTTCGCTTCCCGGATGCATTCCTTTCGGAATGGTATCTAATAATCCGGTATTGCCGAGTTTTGCCAATTGGTCCATAGATGGAGTCCGGGCATATTGCAGGGGAGTCTTATTTCCCAAAGATTCAATGGGTTCATCGGCCATTCCGTCGCCAAGAATGATAATGTATTTCATTGTTTTATACTCTTTTGTTATATAATTACGCCGTAAAGGTAAAAACAAATTTTCTTTTAATCCAAGATTTAAGGATAAACATTGCAGTTCTTCAACTATTTTTAAGGCTATATTTCATGCAAAAATGTACCACAGTTCTGTTTTATTTATTACTTTTGCGTGATAAACCTAAATCAAACAGCAATTCAGGGAAATAGATGTTTCTCCGAAACGCTTTCAATTTACTATTTGCCTTATCTCTTGTTTCCACCCTCAAACCGGAACGCTGTAAAAACGCCAACACGCCTTCCGTCATTTCCAAGAAATCTTGTTCGGACAAGTCTTTGCAATCGAAGTCCAAATCTTCCGAAAACCGGTCAATCCCCTTGACCAATCGCAAATTTGTACCGCCAATGAAAGTAATTTTTCCAAGATAGGAGGTCGTGGACAGATAATCCAGAATCATTAACTGGATATACTCTTTCACGATGTATTTCTGATGCGCCGAGTTCCGGGTAATTTGTGCCGGAAAAAACGGCTTAATTTGTTCCAGCTGTATCATAAACTGTATGTTTTTAAAAGTAAATCGGATCGCTTGCTCAAGGCCTTATTGCGAAATTTACAAGTGTATTCATTAAACAATTCCAGATTAAAATCTTGTTGCAGGAAATCTTCGTCCAAGCGCAATTCTTCCAATTCCTGCGAAGTATTGTAAAACGGGTATAGATACAGCAAGTCGAGCAATGCCTTTTCCGGTTGGGCGAATAAAAGCGTACCGCCATTTGAAAAAGGCTTTGCATCGTAACCGAATAAGAGGTCGGGCGCTATTTGCTGATAGGAGAATGTGCCGAACGCATTTTCAAAAGCGGACTTTTTCAACGTACTGACTGCCGTAGTTTGTACAACGGCTTCCGGAATCATGCCGTAAAAAGCCAGCGCCGTATGCAAACTGATGTACGACGGACGGTAAATCCGATTGGAAACAAAGAAGACAAAATCAGGTTGTTTCAAATATTCGGGGAAGCTGTAATATCCATTCCTCAACTTCATCAGCAAATTCTGCTTCGTCCAGCGAGTCAGATTACTCTTGTCAAAATCCGCCCGCCACGCATATATCTGATGGACACTAAAACATCCCAAGTCAACAAACTGATTTCTGAATTGCAGATAATTCATATAAAAATATTTATTCTTTTAAAGTCACATGGAACTCGCAATATGCTCGTTTCATTTTGATTCTATTTTTCTGCAAAAATACATAAAAATAGAATTAAAACAAAATACTTCACTTACAACTTCTCTTAATAAAAAAATGGCTATTTATAGGGTACAATGTTGAAGCCCGGCTTGCAAAGGTCGGGTTTCTGTTTTTGGGAAATAGACATAAAAAAAGCACCCGATTTGGGCGCTTTCGTGTACATTTTCATGTACTTGTTTTGCAAATCATTGATAATCAATGTTTATTGCGGTATGGACGGAAT
>JAITXK010000051.1 GCA_031284765.1 Candidatus Symbiothrix sp. | reverse complement strand
TCGGGCAAGCCGACCAGAAAAAATTTCACTCCTTTACTGCAATTTACCTCAATGGTAATAAGGGTGGCATGTACCCCCTGAAGGGTTGCCGCATACACTTTGACTAACATAGTTGTTTTTAGTTTTAAGTTTTTAGTTCTCAGTTTTTTGTGCTAATATTGTTTCAATTTCATTTAATGTTGCATGAGCCAAAAGGATATGATGGTTTGAATCCAGTAAATAATAATCGGGTAAGGAATGGATGTTGTATGCGCGAATCAAAGGTGATGCAAGGCCGTAAGAATCAACGGCTTGTTTCCATGAGATTTTACATTCCGGGGGTGATTTTTTCCAGGCGTTGCGGTCTTCGTCAAAAACAAGGCTGAGGACAGCGATTTTTTTCTTTGCCTGTTTTTGATGAATTTTTTTGAGTGCCGGACAATCTTTGTTACAGGATTCGCAAGTCGATGCTCCGAAAGCCAGTAACACATATTGGTCTTTAAAAGAGGCCAAAGTGAGTGTATCTCCCTGCGTATCAACAACGGAAAAATCGGGAGCTGATGCTCCGACAGCCGTTTGAAGCAAGAGTTGATGATAGCTTTCCAATCGTTTAAACAACGGATTTTCTCTGGCGGGACTTTCTATCAGGGCAAGGTTTTTACCCAGCAGTTCCGCATCTTCCGTTTGGATTAAATAATCCTGTATCAACACCAAAGCAGCGATGGACGAAGGATGCGCTTTAATAAATATTCCGGCGCTTTGGATGCGTGTTTTATCCGTACTCGAATCCGTTCGGAATGCGGTCAATAAGTCATTGGTTTCGTTGCCCTTCACTTGAATAAATTCAGGAGCAGCGACATCCCCCGAAATCCGGATCTTTTCACCGTTTTTCGCCCAAACCGTAAAATAGGTCGAAGCCTCTTCCATGTAAATCACATACGGTTGCAGGGAGTCGCAAAAGGCAGTATATTGAAATTTTCCTTCTTGAGTAAGCAGGGTATCTATTTTCGTATTCGTTTCGGACATCGAAACCACATAAATGGCAGGATTAATCAGTCCATGAATTTCCCCCTCCAGCACGCAACCTTTTTGTTGGCCGGAACAGGCTGAAAAAAGGATCATGATTTCTAAAACCGATAATAAATAATTGAACTTCATTTCTAACTTTGTTCGTCCGTTAATAATAACAGCAAAAGTACAAAAATGTTTTAATATTCCTAAGGTTTTTGTTAAATATATCACATCAGGGGCGCAAACAGGCGCATAATAGATTCAAGCAAGCGTTTCCATTTGCTTCGTTTTATCCATTGCTGATAGTGAACTTCTTTACAATGCGTCAGGTTATTGAAAAAAATATTCTTGTTTTGTTCGGCCAAATCGGAATCGTACATGTAGCAATTAATTTCGAAATTGGTTTCCAAACTGCGGAAATCCAGGTTGCAGGACCCGATTACCGAAATATAATCATCCGCCACCATCGTTTTGGCGTGAATAAATTTATCTTGAATTTCATAGATGCGCATGCCGGCTTTTAATAAATCTTCGTAATAGGAGCGCGAGGCAGGGTCGATATACGAAGAATCCGATTTTTTCGACACCATTAGGCGGACATCAACACCGCTTAAACAGGCTATTTGCAGGGCTTCGAACAACGAATCGGTCGGCAGGAAGTAAGGCGTTTGCAGATAAAGGTATTTTTTCGCGCCCAAAACGATGAGAATGGCGGCCTGCAAGAGATTGGAATATTCGCTATAAGGGCCGCTGGTTACAATTTGCATCAGGTTGCGGGTGTAAACCGGAGTTGGCGGGAAATATTTTTTAAAATCCGTCCAATTTTTGCCTGCCGAAAACCAATCCAGAAGGAAAGCTACTTGCAAGCCGTGGGAACCCCGTCCTTCGATGCGCACATGGCGGTCTTCCCATTGGGTATTGATGGAATAATTGTTGGCCACATTCATTCCGCCGGTGTAGCTGATATTTCCATCCATCACCACAATTTTGCGGTGATTGCGGTAATTGATTTTACTGCTTTGTATCAACGGGAAGCGGGTTTCCATCAAACACGCGACTTCCACGCCGGCCTCCTGCATTTCGTCATAAAACTTGCGAGGCACTTTCCAGTTAGCTACATTATCGTAGATAAAACGGACTTTTAGACCTTGTAAAGCCTTTTTCATCAGTACAGTTTTGATCAATTGTCCGGTTTCATCGTTGTTGAAAATAAAAAATTCGATGTGGATATGGTGTTTTGCTTTTTCCATATCTTCCACCAAGGCCTCGAACATACGTTTCCCCGAAGTGATGATTTCCACTTGGCTTCCCTGTAAAATGGGCGATTGGTTGTTGTTTTGCAATAAACGTACCAGATTGAGGCATTCCGGACGGATTTCCACCTCCGGTTCGTTCACCAAATCATTAAAATTCAGATTTTTAATTTTGTCGTAATACTTTTTGGTAACCAAACGCTGTTTGCGGGTGTCTTGCCCGAAAATGTAATAGAAGAACAATCCGAAGCCGGGCACGAAAATCAAGACCGTGAGCCAGGCCAATGTTTTAACCGGCGTGTGGTTGCGGGTAAGCACAACCAAAGCCGACCCGACAATCAGTGTCAGGTAAAAAAAGTACAAAACGGTTTGAATGGTTGCCAGATGGTGCATTCATGTATATTTACGAAATCATATCAAATCCAGTGTAAGGTACCAAAGCCTTGGGAATCCGTATGCCTTCGGGGGTTTGATTATTTTCCAATAATGCAGCCACGATGCGGGGTAAAGCCAAGGCGCTGCCGTTGAGCGTGTGGCACAATTGCGTTTTCTTATCTTCTCCGCGGTAACGGCATTTCAGACGATTGGCCTGATAATTTTCGAAATTGGAAACCGAACTGACTTCCAACCAGCGTTTTTGTGCAGCGGAAAATACTTCAAAATCGA
The DNA here is from genome assembly GCA_031284765.1 of Candidatus Symbiothrix sp. Taxonomy (GTDB): domain Bacteria; phylum Bacteroidota; class Bacteroidia; order Bacteroidales; family Azobacteroidaceae; genus Azobacteroides. The sequence goes on along the minus strand of JAITXK010000051.1, from coordinate 17,525 downwards.
AAGTCAAGGCCGATGTGAAGCTCATATCGCCCCCGCACAAACGGAGGATGCGCCAAGGCAATTCCAATTGTTCGACCAAAGATTGCACGTAATCGACCATTTCCTGCAACGATTCGTAGGAATGTTCCGGTTTTTCGATGCGGACGATTTCTACTTTGTCAAACTGGTGTAGACGGTTCAATCCGCGTACATCTTTGCCGTAGGAACCGGCTTCGCGACGAAAACAAGCCGAATAGGCCGTGTTTTTGATGGGCAACTCTTTTTCGTCCAAAATCACATCGCGGTAAATATTGGTAACGGGCACTTCGGCAGTCGGAATCAGATAGAGATTATCGGCCGTACAATGATACATTTGTCCTTCTTTATCAGGTAATTGTCCGGTGCCGTAACCCGAATCTTCATTCACCACGTATGGCGGTTGTATTTCGATGTATCCGGCTTCGCGGGCTTTGTCCAAGAAGAAGTTGATCAACGCGCGTTGCAGACGGGCGCCTTGTTGTTTATAGACAGGAAAGCCTGCGCCAGCAATTTTTACGCCTAATTCAAAATCAATCAGGTCGTATTTTTTTGCCAATTCCCAGTGGGGAAGTGCACCTTCGTATAAGTCGGGGATTCGGCCGCCGGTTTTTTCCACCACATTGTCTTCGGCGCGTTTTCCTTCGGGTACGCGATCGGACGGCAAGTTGGGAATCTGCAATAACAAAGCGGTCAGTTTGTTTTCCGCTTCTTTCAGGTCGGTTTCCAATTGCTTGTTGCCTTCTTTGAGTGCGGCGACTTCTTGCCGGGCTTGTTCGGCGGATGTTTTTTGTCCCTCCTTCATCAGTTGTCCGATGGATTTGGACAAAGTGTTCAATTGTGCCAAATTGCCATCCAAAACCACTTGGGTGGATTTGCGTTTTTTATCCGTTTCGATCACTTCGGCAATGATTGCACCCGCATCGTACTGTTTTTTTGCCAATTGATGAATTACTTCCTGAGGATTTTCTGTAATAATTTTAAGCGTAAGCATCTTAATTTCTATTTTTAGAAGAATACCGATTGTCCGGAAAAGTAGGGTAAGGCTTGGGAGGTTGTACAAAACTTTTGGAAAACAATAGAATTAAAACACGGATAAAACAGAAAATTCTGTGTAAATCCGTGTTTTCGTTTTATCCGTGTTGATTATGCCTCAGCAAGCGGAGCGATCGAAACATACGACCGATCGTTTCTTCTTTTTCTGAATGCTACCGTACCATCCACCAAAGCGTATAAAGTATGGTCGCGACCAATCCCTACGTTTTCACCCGGATGATGTTGTGTACCTCTTTGGCGAATAAGAATGTTGCCTGCTTTGCAGATTTCGCCACCAAAAATTTTAACGCCTAATCGTTTACTATGCGATTCGCGTCCGTTCTTTGAACTACCGACTCCTTTTTTATGTGCCATTTTTCTACGATTTTAACGAATTAAGCTTGAATTTCTTTGATCACGATTTGCGAGAATTGTTGACGGTGACCGTTTAATTTACGGTATCCTTTTCTTCTCTTTTTGTGGAAGATCAAGACCTTTTCTCCTTTTACCAAAGGATTTACGATTTCTGCTACCACTTTTGCGCCGTCAATGACCGGAGCGCCCACAGTTACTTTGCCGTTGTTGTCGGCCAAAAGCACTTGGTCGAATTCTACTTGCGACCCTTCTTCACCTTCGAGGTGATGAACAAACAACTTCTGGTCTTTTTCAACTTTGAATTGCTGTCCTTGAATCTCTACGATTGCGTACATCTGTTTTTTTTATTATTTACAGGTTATTTCCGGGGGTGGAAAGGTTTTTTCCTTTCGCTTGTTTGACCCTTAAAGAATTTTTAGACTGCAAAAGTAGTCTTTTGTTTTGGAAATAGCAAATTGCAAGGCAAAATATTATCGGTTAGATACCAAACGCTTTTTGAATGGCATCCACATAATCCAACTTTTCCCAAGTGAACAATTCCACTTCGACTTCTTTCCTCGGCTCCTCGGCATAACGGGAAGTAAACACTTTTTTTACCGTTTCCGGTTGGCGTCCCATGTGTCCGTAAGCGGCTGTTTCCAAGTAGATTGGATTACGCAGTTTCAGGCGCGTTTCAATGGCCTTGGGGCGCATATCGAAAATTGAAGCCACTTTTTCGGCAATTGCTCCATCCGTCAAGTTGACTTTTGTTTTGCCGTAGGTGTTGATGAAAATATTCATCGGTTCAGCTACGCCGATGGCATAAGCTACCTGTACCAATACTTCGTCAGCCACGCCGGCGGCTACTAAGTTTTTGGCAATGTGACGGGCGGCATAAGCGGCCGAACGGTCCACTTTGGAAGGATCTTTGCCCGAGAAAGCGCCACCGCCGTGAGCGCCTTTGCCTCCGTAAGTATCCACAATGATTTTGCGGCCGGTTAATCCGGTATCGCCGTGAGGCCCGCCGATGACAAATTTGCCGGTCGGATTGACGTGGTATTTGATGTTGCCGGTAAATAATGCCTGCACATAGGCCGGATATTGCGCTTTTACCCGCGGAACCAAAATGCGAATGACATCTTCCTTTATTTGGGCTTGCATGGCTTCATCACTGTCAAATTCATCATGCTGGGTGGAAATAACAATGGTGTCGATTCTTTCGGGTGTTCCATTGTCATCGTACTGAATAGTTACCTGTGATTTGGCATCGGGACGAAGGTAAGGCATCAATTCGATTTCCTTTTTGCGGATATTGGCCAGTTCGATCAACAACTGATGCGACAAATCCAAAGCCAAGGGCATGTAATTTGCCGTTTCTTTGGTGGCGTAACCGAACATCATGCCTTGGTCGCCTGCGCCTTGATTCAGCGGATCTTCGCGTTCCACACCCCGGTTGATGTCACCCGATTGTTCGTGAATGGCGCTGAATATCCCGCAGGATTTGGCCTCGAACTGATATTCACTTTTGGTGTAGCCGATTTGTTCAATCACTCTTCGGGCCACTTCGGGAATATCCACGTAGGATTTCGATTTAACTTCTCCGGCCAACACAACCTGACCGGTGGTTACTAATGTTTCGCAAGCTACTTTGGAATCAGCATCATAAGCCAGAAACTGATCCAGTAAAGCATCTGAAATTTGGTCGGCCACTTTATCGGGATGACCTTCAGATACAGATTCGGACGTAAATAAATAACTCATTTGACTAAGTGTTTAAAAATAAAAAAATCTGATAATTGGTTTATCAGAAAGCGAAGTGATTTGTAGTGTACCAACCATTTAAATGGTTTTTAGCATTTTTTTCTGTGGTTGCAAGCATACAAATCTGTCCACTCCCTAATTTTCGGGGCAAAGGTAATATAAAAATTGGAATAATTGACAGATAACGGGATTTTTTTATTTGAAGTTTCATGTTTTTAAGCATTTTACATTCAAATTTAGAGAAAGTTTTTACTAACTTTGCCCGCTCAAATAGTTGAAACAAAATTTGGAAACGAAAACGATGCAAAAAAATCTCGTAATAGTAGAATCTCCTGCGAAAGCAAAAACCATTGAAAAGTTTTTAGGTGAAGATTATCAGGTCTTGTCGAGTTACGGACACATCCGCGATTTGAAGGACAAAGGTTTGAGTGTGGACGTGCAACACGATTTTCAACCCGATTATGTCGTTTCGCCCGATAAGACCGAAGTCGTTAAAAAATTAAAGAAAGCATCCAAAGAGGCGCAAATGGTGTGGCTCGCTTCCGATGAAGACCGCGAGGGAGAAGCCATTGCCTGGCACCTGTACACGGTTTTGGGTTTGAACGAAGCAGACTCCAAACGGATTGTCTTCCACGAAATTACGAAACCGGCCATCCTGAATGCCATCAACCATCCGCGAAATATCAACTTGAATTTAGTGGATGCCCAACAAGCTCGCCGTGTGTTAGACCGCATTGTCGGTTTTGAACTTTCTCCTATTTTGTGGAAAAAAATCATGCCGTCTTTGTCAGCCGGACGGGTACAATCGGTGGCAGTTCGTCTGATTGTGGAACGTGAACGCGAGATTAATCAGTTCCATGCGGAAGTTTTTTTCCGCGTGTACGCCCAATTTCTTTTGCCCGACGAAAAGACGGTCATCAAAGCCGAATTAAACAAAAAATTCAAAACGGAAGAAGAAACCCGTGTTTTTCTCGAAAGCCTGAAAAACGCCGTTTTTACGATAGAAGATATCAATACCCGTCCGGGGAAAAAATCGCCCGCGCCGCCTTTTACGACCTCCACTTTGCAACAGGAAGCGTCCCGAAAAATGGGATTTAGCGTTTCACAGACCATGGTGATTGCACAGAAACTGTACGAAGCGGGTTTGATTACCTACATGCGTACCGATTCGTTGAACCTTTCGGAAATCGCTTTGAACGCCTCGAAACAGGAAATTCAAACAGAATTCGGCAAAGAATACATTAAAATCCGGCAATATCAAACGAAGACGAAAGGAGCGCAGGAAGCCCATGAAGCCATTCGCCCCACGTATATGAGCAATCGTGCAGTAAAAGGCACGGAACAGGAACAACGTCTTTACGAATTGATTTGGAAACGTACCATCGCTTCACAAATGGCCGATGCCGAATTGGAACGGACTACGGTCTGCATCGGCATCAGCAATCACCCGAACGAAAAATTTAATCTGCACGGCGAAGTCATCAAATTCGATGGATTTTTACGTGTCTATCTGGAAGATACCGACGACGAAAGTCCGGACGAAAATACGGAATCATTACTTCCACCTTTGCAAGTGAATACGGAACTCAATTTGAACGAAGCGGTTGCTAATGAACGTCTTTCACAACGTCCATTCCGTTATACGGAAGCCAGTCTGGTACGCAAACTGGAAGAATTGGGCATTGGCCGTCCTTCCACATACGCACCGACTATTTCCACCATTCAGCAACGTGGTTATGTCATCAAAGGCAGCAAAGAAGGAGAAGAAAAACCGTTTATAACGCTTGTATTAAGGAATCAAACCGTCAGTCAATCGGTAAAAACAGAAATCGTAGGCGCAGATAGAAACAAATTGATGCCTACCGATTCAGGTATTGTAGTCAACGATTTTCTGACGCAGCATTTTCCCTTGGTTTTGGAATACAATTTCACTGCCGATTTGGAAAAAGAATTCGATAAAGTGGCCGAAGGCGAACTGCGCTGGACAGACACATTGCATAAATTCTACAACCTTTTCCACCCGATCGTAGAAGAAGTTTCGGCCTTGAAAACCGAATATAAAATCGGAGAACGCATATTGGGCGCCGACCCGGAAACGGGCAAACCGGTTTCGGTAAAAGTCGGCCGTTTTGGGCCTTTTGCACAAATCGGTACGGCCGACGATGAAGAAAAACCGCGGTTTGCTTCCTTGACCAAAGATCAATCCATCGAAAGTATTTCGTTGGAAGAGGCATTGGCATTGTTTGGTCTGCCGCGTACGGTCGGAGAATGGAAGGACAAACCCGTGGTGGCCGCTATCGGCCGTTTCGGCCCTTATTTAAAATACAACAATGCCTTCATTCCGATTCCCAAAAACTACGACCCCTATCATATTACCATACAAGAGGCCGAAAAAGTGATTGCGGAAAAGCAAGAACGCGATGCCAATAAAATCATCAAATCATTTGCGGAAGATGCCGACATCCAAGTTTTGAATGGCCGTTTTGGTCCCTATATTTCCTATAAAAAAGTCAATTACAAGATTCCGAAAACCGCAGTTCCCACCGAAATAACGTATCAGGAAGTAATGAAAATCATTCAGGAAACTCCTGAAAAAACGACCAGGGGGAAAGGGCGAAGATATGCGTCAAAAAAATAATAAATAAAAAAGATGTTCAATCAAAAAATTCCAAGTTATTTATATAATAAGAAGAATATCATTTCCTTGATACTTTCCACAGCCTTTTTTGCTTTGATATTTATCAATATTTACCAACCGTTTGATTCGAGAAACTGGTATCCGAATATCTCTAATTTCACCTACTTTATTTCTTCCGGTCTGATTATTCTGACAGGCGTTTTGGTCGTTGTCATCAGCCGGATTATCATGTATTATTGGGGAAAGAAGCGGGAAATCAGCATCGGGAATTATGCGCTATGGATTCTTCTTGAAATCTTTTTCATGTCGTTGTTTTTCACGGTTTATACCTTGAATGTCAATCCAAATAAGGCCTATGATTATTTGACTGTATTTAAAACGGCCTCCGTCAACACGGCCTTGATTTTGCTGTTGCCTTATACCATCATCCATTTGTATCTGATTTACAAGGAAAACAATCTCCAGTTACAGGCGATGCAGCAAAGCGGTACTGTTCCCATGACTGAACCGGCGGTAAGTGCACAAAAAATATTTTCCTTTTATGATGAAAAGAATGAGTTGCGGCTATCCGTCAATCGGAATAATTTGCTGTACATCGAATCGGCCGATAACTATGTGATTATCTGGTATTTGAACAAAGGTTCACTGACCCGTTTCATGCTTCGCAATTCGATGAAAGCCATTGAGGAGCAGTTAGCCGACACGAATGTTTTGCGTTGTCACCGTTCCTATATGGTTAATTTTGAGCAAATTAATGTAATTCGCCGGCAAAACGAAGGCATATACATTGAATTCGGGATGAAAGATGTGCCTGACATTCCCATCTCGAAAAAATACAGCGACAAGGTCATTCAATGTTTTACCAATTATTTGTAAATTTCACTTTTCATTTTTATCATGCAATTTATCGAAACGTACAACCTGACAGGGGTCATTATTGGTCTATCTACTTTTCTGATTATCGGACTTTTTCATCCATTAGTGATCAAAAGCGAATATTATTTCGGCGTTAAAGTCTGGTGGTGGTTTCTCCTTTTTGGCATCATTTGCTTGGTAGGAGCACTATGGATTCACAATACCATTTTATCCACTTTGTGCGGGGTAGCGGCTTTTTCTTCCTTTTGGGGGATTGGCGAGCTTTTTGAGCAGAGGAGGCGGGTGGAGCGGGGGTGGTTTCCTAAGAAAGGGGAAATGGGTGAAAAATTAAAGAAATAAACACACCTATTTTCGATTATAAATAAACAGCAGATTTTGCTTTCGATAATGCTCAAATTTCCTATCGCTACTGATGAGCGGTATTTTCTCGCTTATAGCTTGCGATATGATCAGCCTGTCTGTCGGGTCATTACGGTCTTTTACAAGGTCGAGAGAAGCAAATGTAATTAAATGTTCTTTTTGCACATATTTGATCACAAAACCCAACTCTTTCTCGATAAAATTAAAAATATCCCTCGAAACTTTCCATTTGTTTGTTTTAACTCTTTGCGTATGGAAAAGGTGAATTGCTTCCTTTATGCTCTCGGAACTGACATAAATTATATTCTCAGAGTTTTCAAGAATTTGGCACACATCATTATCCAAACATGACGAATTGGATACATAGAAAAGGAATATATTGGTATCAATTAAGTATCGCATCTCTTTGATTTATTTCATCACCGCTTTCATATCTATTATAGTAATAATGCCATTTGGATTTTCCTTTCTCCATTCTCCTGCTTTTGATAACTTTTTAGGTTTTTCAGTATTGGATTTTACTGTTTTTTTGGTCATTGTTGCCATGGTTGTATTGTTTTTTTATTTATTTGACAAAAGTAATAAATAAAGGGATGAAATGCAAGTGCAAAAACAAAAATTTTAGGACAATTAGAGTTTAACATTGTTCAAATATTGGTAGTTATACTACCCAATTAAAATATTTTTTAATCCTTTCCACTCCCAACTGATGCTTGCTTGGGTTGGTGGATTTGAGTTTATTGATGTTTAAGAGTTTCCATTGAATAGACGGATAATCCTTGAATGTTGTATAGTCGGTTTTCTCCCATTCGGGAATTCCTTCTTCAAAACTAATTAAAAATGCTTTATCCCTATTGTTCAAATTTTTATTGACGTAATTAATCAATGTAATTCTTGTCTTTTCGTATTCTTCGTATGTGAATGGAATAGTAGTCATGCCCATAAATTGATTATTCAAGGCATCTTGCTGGTCTATTAAGTTAGGCGATAACGATTCCACAATCGGTCTATCACTCCCTAACAGACAAAATATGAAACCTCGTTTTATATCCTCAAAACTTTGGATGTATTTAAGCATATATTTGACATCGAATAAATCTCGTGGGTGTTGGCGGTCAAGGGCTGCCGTTATTTTTCCGCCATACAGCTGAGATAACGGAACTATCTTCGCTTCGCAAAAAACGCCGAAAGCATCTTGTGCAGCCTGACATAAGGGTAACACGACTGTATCTGCTATAACTCCTCTTTTTACATCATTGACTTCAATCTTCACAAAAACACCTTGATAGGTACAAATCAATTTGTTGGGTTTTTCCCGAACAATAATACCCGGAATCATTGCTGTGATTTTTTCTTTTACATCAGAAAGACAATTTTTAATTGCAGCCAACGATTCTACCCTCGGTTGAACAGGCAGATAAGTTATGTCAATATCAACGGAATAACGAGGTAAATCTTGAATAAAAAGATTAATTGCCGTACCTCCATGTATGGCAAAACATTCCACTTTGGATATAATGGGGACTATCTGCAACAGTAATCGTACTTGTTCTTTATATTCATTATTCATTTGCCAGTTCTTTAGGTATAGTTATCTGATATTCACGGTTATATACTCCATTTTTTGTGATGGCTCTTTTCCCGCTGCCAAGGGATATTTTGGAACGGTCAAGCATTTTGAACCAATCATGCCCGGCTTTCTCAGCCATATACAAGAAAAGCCGTTTCACTTTGATAGATTTGCAATCTTCCAATAATTCCTGTACTTTGTTCGGACGAATTAAGGAAAGCATTTCCATCACATAATATAAATCTGTCGGATTATAATATTGGGGGGACAGATACAAACATTCCATAAAAGCTCGTTCGGGCGAAGATACCAACAAGTTAAAACCCTCTTGCAAAACAGTATCTATTCCTAAATTAGGACTAAAACATTCCGTTGTGTGATGCCGCACATAAACGTCCCAATCCAGTTTTGTAAACCATAAGGGGAGCCGCTCCCCCTTGGATGAGAACAAAACAGTCGTTCGTTTTCCCATCGGCAAATAATGTGCATACCCTGCTATTTCAAGCGCAGACATTGCCCCGATGGTAAAATGCTTGTTATCCTGTTCATTTATACTACTTATCGCGCCGTATATACCAGGTGTTTCTCCGGTACGCACCATGACACCCGTTCCTATTGAAGTGAGCCATTGGAAATCTTTATAATGACGTTGCAATTCACGAGATATACCATTTTCATACATCCATGAAGCCAAAAACAAGCCTCCGTGAGGGACTTTTTGTAATAATTGGTTTATTTTCGTTGGTGTATTTGTATTCATGCTGCAAATATACGAAATAAATTAAACCGACAAGTTTTTTTGCGAAAAGATTAATATAACGGATATATGAAGGTAAAATCGTCTCACTAAATCGCTCTCAGGATATTGACGAGCGATGATTTTGGGCTGACTTACGAATGTACTTGAAGAAACTTAGGGTTGCCCTGAAAAAATTTCATTGCACAATCTCCTTCACCGCCCCCAAATAAGGATAAAAATAAATCTTCACCTGTGTCTTCTTATCCTCAAACAACGAAGGCGTCAATAGTTCCGTTGTGCCGAATTGCGTAATGTCGATAGTTTCTGAAAGAAGGGTTTGGTTCCCGAAATACAGTTCCAGATTGGCTTTCCCCGGAATATTATATACTATACTTTGCGGTTCTTTAGCCTTTTTCTTGGCGTCCGACTCGGGAATATCGACCGTTTTCAGGTCCGTCAAATTCCAATAGACCGGATTGCCGCTTAAATCGTCCGTATCAACTACGCCTGCGTATTTGGAGAAACGGAACAACACTTCGTGATTGACTTCCGTCACCGGTTCAACGGTAATTTGTTTCGTACGTTTCACGATTTGAGCGGTGCCGGTGAACAATTCCGTCCACAATTTTTCTTGTGCCTCCAGATTGCCAAGAACGATTTTCAAGGCATCGCCGTCTTTCGGCATGTTTTCTATTTCGCCGGTCAGTATATCCTGACGGTTTTCGCGGATGGTAAATATGTTTTTGGCTGCCACTTCGGCCATCTTGCTGATGGAACCTGCCCGAAGATATTCTTCCGTGTAAATCGATTGCGGTTGAATGGTTATTTCTGTTGCGGTTTCCGCCTGAAATTCGTTCTTTACCGGCTGATTTTCAGGAATATACTCGGCATTAATGGAGCAAATCATTCCATCTTCCGTCAGATACACGAAGGGCGAAGTTGTCTTGGTTTTGAAGGAAATCAAATACGACTGTTCCTTATTGGGTACGCCGGTGGTAGTTACCGTAACGTTGTCAAGTGTATAAAGTGTTTGGTCTTCGAAAATGACTTTTTCATCTTTCACGCCCAAATAACGGGAGGCGTATTTGGCATACGTTCCTGCTTGTTGTATCGTTTCGCTGTATTCGATATCGACTTTCAATTGGGTTTTAGGCAGGGTGTACCGTACTCCGTAATCGTTGGTTTTCAACGCATTTACTTTAATCACTTTGGTTTGTGCGAATGAACTCGCAACGGCTAAAACAGTTATGTTTATCAGAAATATCAATCGTTTCATGGTGCAAATATAAATCTTTTTATTCAATTATGATGCAGGCATGATAATTACTGTTTGTCATTACCGGACATAAATTGAGATAACCCGACCGGATTCGATGATTTTCAGTAACCAGCGGAAATTGCTTTTGCAAGGATAGATGTCTTTGGTAGGTTTCGCTTGCTGCTTTCCGGTAATCAATGTAAAAATATCCTTTCGATTCCGGATGTACATAGTTGTTTTGGATTTGAATAGCTAAATATCCCATGCTTTTCCGCATATTGATTTCCACGCAGGGATGCAGGCGGTATTGATTCTTGGATTGATACACCAACATATCCACACCGACATTTCCCGCGTAGTGCGGGGCGTATATCTTTTGAATTTCCAATACAAGCGCCTGTTGGATTTGTATTAACTCTTGTTCATCTATATAGTGGATAATTAGCTGTTTAATTTTCTCTTGAGAAGCCAATAAACTTTTTTCATACGCCCCTTTCGCATTGGTTTGAAAAACCGAATAGCCGATAAACCGGACTTTCCCGGAATGAATGTCAAAGTGCATGGAAAAATCCAATTGTTTGTCCAAAACCTTTTCCATCGAAACTTGGGATTGTTTTTTCAACATCCCGCCGATAATTTGCCGCTGGGAAGTCGCTAACTTGCCTGCCGGAAGCCAAACCAATCCGCGCCCGGAGGAAGAATAAGGCGATTTAATCAATTGTTTTTCAGCAGATTGAATTAAAATAGTTTCTATATCTTCTATCTTGGAAAAACACTGCGGCAGCAGGTTTTTCTCCAACTGCGGAAATTGCCGAATGAGTTGCGAAAGCACCTTCTGTGCAGCAAAACGGCTTCCCAATTCGTGCCACATCGCTTGCCATTGCGGAATTTGCAGATTCAACTGAAATTGTTGATTGATTTTTTCAAAAAGATGAATACTTTGCGGCGAAAGTCCCCAAAATGCTATCCGTTGTTGATTCAATTCGTTTTTGAAAGAATGAATATCATTCACAGTAATCGCTTGGGCCAAGTCATTACCGAATGGATTTTTTTGCAGAAACGTTTCAGGAAGGTGGTTTTCGAGCCAAACAAAATCGCCCGCATCGGCATACCAGGCGGGAAGATACGCCAGTTCTTGTTGCATTTTTACCTGATTCACAGTCGGTTGATAGTACTTTGAAGCATTTAGAACCGCCATCTCATGTCCCGGGTTAAAGTAATGAATCATTTGCGAATGTGGAAAAAACCGGTTTGCTGATCGAAATATACATCGGGCGATTGAAAAAAATGTTCCAGACAGCCGTTTTGTGTCAAGGTTTCGGGACTGCCTGTCGTCAATCCTTGCGTGTCCATCAGCCAGATACAGTCAGCCGTTTGTAAAGCTAAATCTACATCGTGCGTTGACAGGAAGATGATTTTCTGCATTTCGCGACTCAAGCGCCGCAGGACTTGCATGATTTCTACTTTACTCGGGAAATCAAGGAAAGCGGTCGGTTCATCCAACAAAATGATGGGCGTTTGTTGAGCCAGGGCTTTGGCAATCATCACTTTTTGCCGTTCACCATCGCTTAGCGTCAGGATGGAGCGGTGAGCCATCCGACTGATATGCAATTGATTCATCGCTGTTTGCACCATTTGTTGGTCTTCATCCGTTGGCGTTCCGAAAAATCCGGTATAGGGCGAACGTCCCATGCTAACCGTTTCGTTGACCGTTAGATTTTGCGTGGGCAGTTTGTCCGTCAGCACTACGCCGATGATTTTCGCCCGTTCGTGATTGGAGCAGATGGAAAGTTTTTTGTTTCCTATCCATATTTCTCCCGATAAAGGCGCTTGGAAGCCCGCGAGCGTTCGCAATAAAGTAGATTTGCCGATACCGTTGGCGCCCAAAAGGCAAGTCAGTTCGCCCTCGTGAATCTCGGCATTGAGATTTTGAGCAACAATGTTATCCTTTCTTTTTTCTTTGTAGCCGATGCTTAACTGCCGAATTCGAACGGTAGTGTTCATGGTAACAAATACGTCATTTTAATTCCTATCACTTGGTTGTGTGAGGCTTGAAAATCATATTCGCGGCCGTTATAGAAAATATCGGAAAGGCCGAAAAAGTAGCGCCCTTCGAGAATAAAATGTCCGATGCCGGTGCGCAATTCCATGCCCAGACCTCCTGTAATGCCGTAATCGAATTTATTTTGGACTTGGGGATGTTCGTAAAAATCGTAGTCATGATTGACGATGTTTTTTTCCAACACTTTTTCGCCGATATGATAACTGATTTGCGGCCCGACATTAAAAATGAGCCGTGTCCGGTTTCCTAAATTGAAATAGATATGTGTCATAAGCGGCAATTCGAGATACAACAGTGATTCGGCGTAATGATTAAGGTAGATAGCTGTATCCACTTCATGCTTCCAGCCTCTCAATGAATAATTTAATTCGAGTTGCAATCCGAAATGATCTTCCTGAATATAGCGAGCCGTCAACCCTCCGCTTGATTGCACCAACAGCTCTTGCGGGATGCGCGGTACAAAACCGACCTCGGACAAAGTAATTCCGCCATTCATCCCGAACGCCCATTCAGGTTGAAAATCAGTTTCTTGCGAATACCCCATCCAGCTTACCAATAAAAATAACAATATACAGCCCCTCCCCCTAATTTCTTTCATTCCCTTCATTCTTTTCATTTCTTTCATTTTAATTAGGCTGTTGGGCAGAAACGGTATAATCCGAGTGAAATTCCACCAAATAAATATTGGTATTGACTAACCCACTCGAATTAGGCATGCGTTCAAAGCTGAAATTGGTTTGTAAACCCGTAAACGAAGAAGTGATACGCGACAATTTTTGCAAAAAATACATCGCCGTGTCGTAACCAAGCAATCCGTATTTGGGATAGGTGTTGATCATCTCTTTGGAAAACCATTTGTAATAATTATTCTTAAACGATTTGACTTGGGGAGAAAGCGGGTCAACATAGAAAATACTGAAAAAACAGGCATTGAAGCGGAAAAAATTATCGCTTTGTTCGTTGGCATACACCAACCACGACGGATAACCAAATATCGAAACCGATAATTCGGGTTGTTTTTGTTTCAATGTTTTGAGAGGATTCATCATTTTCGATATTGTTTCTGAAGTGTCATCGGACGAAATCAGCACATTGTTTTTCTCCGGGTTCAAATAAACGGACAAATCATTTTCGGACAAATCATTCGATTCAATCACGTGATAAGTAATGTTGTTGGCGGGCAACTCTTTTTGCAGCGTTTGAACAAAATCCATTTTATTCCCTTGCCTGTTGGGCGTATAGAAAATTACATTCGAATTATTGTATTTTTTGCCGAAAGCGTTCGATACCTTGCTATAAACCTGCAATTGAGGCGTATTTACTTGATAAACATACCCATTATTCAACGATTCATAGCCTTTGGAAGTAAATGGAATGACATAAGGTACTTTTCGCGATTTACTGTAATCGGAAATCATCTTCACTTGTTTGTCCGACAAACCGCCGATAATCAAATCCAGATCCGTCCAGTACAATTCGGCGAAAATATCCGGCAAATAGCTGGTATCCTCACCAATATCAAAGACTTGTAGATTAACCGAAATACCTTTTTTCTTAATATCTTCCAGCGCCAATAAAAAACCTTCGTAATATTCAACCATCCGGTTGCCCGATGAAAATGGCAGTAATAAAGCGGTTTGCAATGATTTCGGATGTGCTTGTGCCGATTCTACGTTGTAAAAAAAAGTGCTTATCAGAATAAAAAATAATAAAATTCTTTGTTGCATAAAAAATTTCAATATGGATTGTCGTACAAACGTACATGAAAATCGTGAGATTTCCAAGTGCACAACAAAAATTAAACGAAAATTGGGCAAAATAAGATTTAGCCATAATTGGCCGATTTTGTGTAACTTTGTCCGGTTTTCATTTTTTATCAGATGGATTTTACACTACAACATACAGATTCTAAGTCGCAAGCAAGAGCAGGTCTTATCCGCACCGGCCATGGATGGATTGAAACCCCTATTTTCATGCCTGTGGGTACACAAGGAACGGTTAAAGCCGTTCATTTGAATGAGTTAAAAAACGATATACAAGCCGAAATTATTTTGGGCAATACCTACCATCTGTATTTGCGGCCGGGTATTGAAATTCTGGAACGCGCCGGCGGACTGCATAAATTCAATGCATGGGATCGTCCGATATTGACGGATAGCGGTGGTTTTCAGGTTTTTTCCTTATCGGAAAACCGCAAATTGCGAGAGGAAGGTGCGGAATTCCGTTCGCATATCGATGGCTCGAAACATCTTTTTACTCCTGAACGGGTGATGGATATTCAACGCAGCATCGGCGCCGACATTATCATGGCTTTCGACGAATGTACGCCCGGCAATGCTGATTACGACTACGCCAAAAAATCACTGGAGTTGACCGAGCGTTGGTTAGACCGTTGCCTCAAACGCTTTCACGAAACCGAACCGAAATACGGCTATTCGCAATCGTTATTCCCCATTGTGCAAGGCTGTGTTTATCCCGATTTGCGGAAGCGGGCGGCGGAAAATGTAGCTTCGAAAGGCGCAGAAGGCAATGCGATTGGCGGTTTGGCGGTCGGCGAACCAACCGAAAAAATGTATGAAATGATTGAAGTCGTCAATGCTATTCTGCCCCAAGACAAACCGCGTTACCTGATGGGGGTCGGCACACCCGCCAATCTCTTGGAAGCCATTGAGCGCGGGGTGGATATGTTCGATTGCATTATGCCCACACGCAATGGCCGTAACGGACAGCTATTTACCAAACAAGGCGTTATGAATATGCGCAATAAACAATGGGAAGCTGATTTTTCTCCGATTGAGCCGGAAGGAGCGTCGGCCATTGACACCATTCATACCAAAGCGTATCTGCATCATCTATTCAAAGTGAATGAAATTCTGGCTTTGCAATTGGCTTCGATTCACAATCTGGCGTTTTATCTTTGGTTGGTCAAAGAAGCGCGGAAGCATATTATAGCAGGAGATTTTACGGCTTGGAAATTCGGCATTTTGCCGAATTTGCAGAATCGTTTGTGATTGGCATGTGGAATTTTCAGCTTTTCAATTATACCATAACCCGGGAAAAAGGCGTCGCCTCCATCGAACAAAACTCCCGATGAAGATATTTAAAATACCCGCTCATCGCTACCATCGCCGCATTATCGGTAGTAAATGCAAAGGGTGGAATATGGATGTTCCAACACAACTTTCCGGCATGCTCTTCAAAGGCTTGACGTAATCCGGAATTGGCAGAAACACCGCCGGCAACCGCCACTTCGTTGACGTTTAAGTCTTTCGCTGCTTTGCGAAGTTTGTCCATTAAAATATCAATAATGGTAGCTTGCAAACAAGCGCACAAATCAGCTTTGTTTTCTTCGATGAAATTGGAATTTTCTTTCATGCGGTCGCGCAACAAATACAGAAATGAGGTTTTCAATCCGCTGAAACTGTAATTGTAACCGGGGATATGCGGTTTGCTCAATACAAACGCTTGGGGATTGCCGTCTTTTGCCAAACGATCGATGACAGGCCCGCCAGGGTAGGGTAGCCCCATTACTTTGGCGCATTTGTCGAATGCTTCGCCTGCGGCGTCATCAATGGTTTGTCCGACCACTTCCATGTCGTTATACGCCCGGACGAGAATAATTTGCGAATTTCCGCCCGATACCAACAGGCACAGAAACGGGAATTCCGGTTGGTCGTTATCTCCCTCGTTTTGTTGGATGAAATGTGCCAAGACATGCGCTTGCAAATGGTTGACATCCACCATCGGGATATTCAAAGCGGTAGCGAATCCTTTGGCAAACGAAGTGCCCACCAGGAGCGAGCCTAACAATCCCGGCCCGCGGGTAAAAGCCACCGCCGACAATTCTTCTTTGCGGATGCCGGCTTGTTGAATTGCCTGATCCACCACCGGAATAATGTTTTGTTGGTGCGCCCGTGACGCTAATTCAGGGACTACGCCGCCGTAGGCTTCATGCACTTTTTGTCCGGCGGTGATGTTGGAGAGCAATATGCCGTTCCGCAAAACAGCGGCGGAAGTGTCGTCACAGGAGGATTCGATGCCTAAGATAAGTATATTGTTGTTATTCATTCAATCCAACTTCAAAACCGCTAAAAAAGCCTTCTGAGGTACTTCTACGTTCCCCACCTGCTTCATCCGCTTCTTTCCTTCTTTCTGTTTTTCAAGCAGTGGTGTCGGGCTTACAGTCGGCGCTACATTAGGCTGCCGCATTTACCCTAAAGAAACTAATCTGTTTGTAGAGCCGTTCTTACGCTACGGTATAACGAGCATGGTAGGCGGCGGTATTTTAGTCGGATATTCCTTTAAAAGCCGCGGGTAATAAATTTAAGAATACGGAGGAGGAGGGGGGAAGCCCCCCTAGCTCCACAGTCCTCACTACGGCGCTGTAGCGCCTTCGTTCCGGTCTGTTACGCTACCCCCCTAATGTTTACCAATATAATAAACCAAACTTTTTTAAATACCGAATTTGTTCATGACGCTTTTTCTGCGAAAAAGCTCCAATTAAAAAAACAAACACTTTTTATTCCGCCTGAAATAATCAGACAGCTTACATACACAGCATTTTCCAAAATCGAATTTTATTTCAGGCAAAACCACACCAACCTTTTATGCGGCAGGTTATCGCCGCAAAGTGATGCCGGTGAAAACGACAGGTTTGTTATAAAAACAATATTGGACAATGCCTGCGTTGCCGCGAATAAAACATATTGCCTGTGCCAGGATACCGGCACAGCATGCGTATATGTGTGGAAAGATGAAAATATAAGAACAGGGGAATTTTTAATTCCGGCAATAAATGAAGGCATAGAAGAAGCATGGAAGCACAATAATCTACGCGCGTCGCAAATAGAGGCAGTA
>JAITXK010000005.1 GCA_031284765.1 Candidatus Symbiothrix sp. | reverse complement strand
AAAGTTTTTTTTGATTACCTTTGTCCTGCCCTTGTCTGCATAAAACTTCGAGGACAAAGATACGCATGTTTTTCTAATTATCAAAAAAAATGAAAAAAATAATCGTTTTATAATCAATTACTTATCTTTAGTGCAAGGTGCAAGCTTCTATATATATAGAAGGCTTGCACCTTGCACTAAAATTTGTCTCGTCCATTTTTATTTTTCGGCACACATATTTTCTTTCCTTATTGCCGAATTTATTTTCCCAAAAAATATTATAAGTTTTCTCGTCATTTTACAACTTCCATCCTTTTTTGAATTTTAATAAAGTGCTGTATATCTGTTATATAGAAATTTATCATTTCTTTTTTAAGGCCAAAACTGCATTTTTTTCTTATAAGTTATAAATTCTGCATTTCTCAACTTCCGACCTTTGCAAAAATTTTAATTTATCACAAATATGGAAGTTATTACAATTGAATCGCAGGCATTCAAAGATTTGACTGCAAAAATCAACACGATTGCCAAATTCGTTACCGCCATGCAAAGCAAGGCAGAAGAAGAGCCGGAAGATGGCTGGGTGGACAGTTACGAGGTTTGCACCTTTCTGAAAATTAGCAGCCGGACTTTGCAGCGGTTGCGTTCCTCCCGCTCAATCAATTATTCCCAAATCAGAGGGAAAATCTATTACAGAATCAGCGAAGTGCAACGCCTGTTGCAGGATCATGTTATCCGCCGCAGTGACGAGCATTTACATGACTTAATCAAAAATCATCAATTACATGCTGAACAAAGACGCGCTATTAGAACGGACAAGTAATGGCTTGAATGTCTTCAAACATTACCTTTCGGGACAGTGGCGCGTTGGTCGTAACTTCCTGAACCCGCTTTACGAAGACCGAAAAGCCTCCTGCAATATCTACTACGACCGCAGAAGTCTATCGTATAAAATGAAAGATTTCGGCAATGACACCTACAGCGGCGATTGCTTTGATATTGTTGGAAAAATCAAGGGGTTGGATTGTAACAACCCCAAAGATTTTATAGAAATTCTGAAAACGATAAACCGCGATTTGTCACTCGGATTAAGTGATGACGAAAGTTTTGACGTATCGGTTTCGATGTCCACAAGCAAACCGAAAAAGCAAGCCGAAAATACCCCTGTACCCACCCCGAAAAAGATAAAACCGTATTCTATCAACCAACAAACCTTCTCAGCAAGAGAAACGGATTTCTGGCGGCAATACGGCATTTTGCCCGAAACATTAAAAGCCTACAAAGTTTTTTCTTTGAGGGAATTTAAGAGCGAAAACAACGATGGAAAACCGTTTACCTTCTATTCAACGGATAATGAGCCGCTATTTGGCTATCAAGGGAAACGTCATATCAAAATTTACCGCCCGTTTTCCGAAATTCGTTTTTTGTACGGCGGACTTTTGCCGGATAATTATTGCTTTGGACTGGAACAATTACCGTCCAAAGGTGACACGCTGTTTATTACCGGAGGCGAAAAAGATGTTTTGTCATTATCTTCAAAAGGGTTTCACGCCATCTGCTTTAACAGTGAAACATCAAACATTCCACCAAACATTATCAAAAAACTGTCCTATCGTTTCAAGCATATCATCTTGCTTTATGACACAGACAAAACAGGTTTGGAATCATCCCTCAAACACACACAACAATTTGCAGATTTGGGTGTAAAACGGCTTGTTTTACCGCTTGCGGGAACAAAACAGGAAAAGGATATTTCCGACTACTTCAAACTTGGTAATACCCGTGAGAATTTCACACAACTTTTCATTGAATTTTTGGACAATCTATACAGCGAAACCATGGCAATTCTAAAACCGTGCGAGGTTGATTTTAACCATCCGCCCATTCAATCTGAAATGCTGATTTCAATCAACGACGTGCCGCTTGGAACACAGGGAAATTTACTCGGCATAACGGGTGGCGAAGGAACAGGAAAAAGTAATTATGTGGGAAGCCTGATTTCCGGAACTATCCGTAATGCCGTTTTTTCAATCGACACCTTGGGTACAACGATTTATCCGAACAAAGACAACAAAGCAGTACTGCTGTACGATACCGAACAATCCGAAATTCAGCTTTATAAAAACATTTCCGGCATTTTGAAGCGCGGAAAATTGGAAAATATGCCCGCCTGTTTTAAAGCCTACTGCCTGACTTCCATGTCGCGCAAAGAGCGCATGCAGGCGATTGTGCAAAGCATGGACAAGTTTTACTATCAGTTTTCGGGCATTCAAATGGTGGTCATTGACGGTATTGCGGACTTGGTGCGTTGCGCCAATGACGAAGCAGAAAGCGTGGGTGTAATTGACGAACTCTACCGGCTTGCCGGCATTTATAAAACCTGCATTGTGTGTGTATTGCATTTTATCCCTAATGGTCTGAAATTGCGCGGTCATCTCGGCTCTGAACTGCAACGCAAAGCGGCTGCCATTCTCTCTGTCGAAAAGGACGAACCCCCGCAAATATCGGTCATTAAGGCGTTGAAAGTACGCGACGGCAGTCCGTTGGATGTGCCGCTTGTGCAATTTTCGTGGGATAAGGAATTGCAAATGCACGCCTATCTCGGCGAAAAACCCAAAGAAGAAAAGGAAAAACGCAAAGAAACGGAATTAACAGGCGTTGCACGCACCATTTTTGGGAAACAGCGGCATTGTACCTATGTGGACTTGTGCGAACAAATTCAGTCGCTTTTAGATGTAAAAGAACGCACTGCAAAGAGTTATATCAAGTTTATGCGTGAAAAAGAAATTATTCTGCGAGATACTCCCAATGCAACGTATTTTATTATCGGTTCTATTTAAAAATCAATGGATTATGTTTATCGAAAGAGAATATATGGAGGCGTGGATGAAGCGCATTATGGAACGTTTCGACCGTTTGGAAAGCCGGATGGAACAGCCACCCGAAAAAGAACGGCAACGGCTTGACGGCGAATTGCTGTTGGACAATCAAGATTTGTGTATCATGCTCAACGTGAGTAAACGGTCTTTGCAACGTTACCGCAGTCTGGGTTGGCTGCCATACAAGCAAATTGACCAAAAGATGTATTACCTGCAATCGGAGGTGGAACAGTTTATCAAAGAGCATTTTGAAAAACGGCATAAGCGAAATAAATAACTCATTATTAATATATTATTCATATTTAAACAAACAACAAAATGAAACACTTACTGTTAAACAAGGCGTTTACCTTGATTGTGGGATTGATGTTTACCCATGCCGCCTGCGCACAGACAACCGGCGGTTTTCAAGAAGCAGAATCGGAAGTTTATGACGAGGACGACACTGCGGCATTGGCGAATTATTTGAAAACAAGTTACTGTCCGCACGAGATTTCTGTTTGGGCATCTGGCAGTATTTCTACGCTGAACTGCCACCCTGTTTTTGGCAAAACCAATACCGGCGCGGGTGGTGCGTTTGGCGCTGGTTACACGTACTTCCTCAGTAAAAATTGGGGATTGTCTTCGGGCTTGGAATACGCATTTTATCAACGAACAATCAGTTTGAACGGATTTGTCGATGCGTATGAAACTTTGGACATTCTCAACAATCCGATTATCTACAATACCCGAATTAATAATTACAGCGAAAAACAGGTTGCCGGATTGTTAAACATTCCGCTGTTGGTGCAATATCAGACAGGCGGCAATCATTTGTTTTACGCTGCTGCTGGCTTGAAACTCGGTTTGCCTGTTGTTGGAAAATACAGCGGCAGCAATGCCATTCTGACGGCTTCGGGTTATTATCCCGACTACGACCAGACAGAGATGTGGCAAAACGATTTGGATTCCGGCGTTTTCAATAGAAACGAAAACAAAGTAAAGTTGAATTTAGGTGTTTCTGTTATGGGAACATTGGAAACAGGTGTAAAGTGGAACATTGGTATCGGCACAAACCTTTACACAGGCGTTTTCGTGGATTACGATTTCAATAATGCGTTAAATGGCGATTATTCAAAAAAGCATTTGATTGAATATAACCGCAATGAGCCTGCCCACCCGATAATGAATACCGTCTGCGTTTTGACAGACCGGTTTTCGCCTTTGTCTTTCGGCATGAAACTGAAATGGACGTTTTCGGTGGGTTG
>JAITXK010000105.1 GCA_031284765.1 Candidatus Symbiothrix sp. | reverse complement strand
GATGTCGTACGAACGGAATCTTCGGTAATCTTGACCAAGGCCATTGTAAAAATGCGCCTGATTAAATCGGCTGAAGAATTGGTTGAATTGGCAGATGCCGGTAAAACAGGTTATCTCATGCACATTATTGCAATGAAAATGTGTCAGCCAGGCGTGTCTGAACGCGAAATTGCGGGAATGATTGAAGGTTTAGCCCTTTCGGAAGGAACGCGTGTTTCGTTTCCGACCATTTTGTCGATGAATGGACAAACGCTTCACAATCACGACCACAGCGGCATTCTAACCCCCGGGCGACTGATGTTGTGCGATGCCGGTTCCGAAAATCTGAATTATTATGCCTCCGATTTCACGCGGACAACGGCGGTGGGTGGAAAATATTCTCAAAGGCAGAAAGAGATACATAATATTGTCTTGCAGGCCAACAATGAAGCTATTGCAATGGCCAAACCCGGAATTACTTACAAAAACGTCCATCGCAATGCCTACAAAGTGATTTTTGAAGGCTTACGACAGTTAGGTCTGACCAAAGGCGATACGGAAGAAGCCCTGAATGCCGGCGTTCCTGCTTTATTCATGCCTCACGGTTTGGGGCACGCTTTGGGATTAGACGTGCATGACATGGAAAATCTGGGCGAAAATTATGTGGGTTATGATGATGAAATTCAGCGGGATACCTTGTTTGGCTACAGCAGTCTGCGATTCGGCAAACGCTTGGAAGCGGGGCATGTTTTAACCGTTGAACCGGGCATTTATTTCATTCCGCAATTGATTGAGAAATGGGAAAAAGAAAAAATCAATGCCGATTTTATCAATTTCAACGAAGTGAAAAAATACCTGGATTTCGGCGGGATCCGTTTGGAAGATGATATTGTGATCACCGATAACGCTTGCCGATTAGTATATGAGCGACGTTTGCCGATAACCATAGAAGAAATAAAAAAAGCGGTGCAGGAATAAATAGTGGCCGCAACAGGAAACAGCTATTTAATGAACGTTTGGTGATAGAGTGCTTTCTGTTCCTTTTCATGCGTGCGAATCAATGCCTTAGTCTTAGCCTCAAAATAAACTTCGGAGAATTTCTCCCAAATATACTCAACCGCCTGCGAATTGGGATGAATCAAATCATCGGCATAAAAGCGATAATCCCGCAAATCATCCAGCATAATTTCGTAGGAAGGGAAATAATAACATTGCGGATTAGCTGTAAGCAATTCATTGACAGCCAATAATAAAATGGCTTTATTCAATTGGTTGCCATTTGCGCCTTCTTTCCAGTGGCGAATGGGACTGACCGTAAAAATAATGTTCAAATGTGGATTGATTTTTTGTAAATCAGTCAATAAATCGTTCCAGCGAGTGGTAATCTGTTCAACTGTCAGCCGTTCTTCCACAAATGCTTTTGCCGGTAGTTTATGACAATTGGACACCACTTCTCCTGTTGACACCAAGCGATAAGTATTGGCCGTTCCAAACGTAATAATCAAAACATTTGCCTGACGGAGAAAATCCGAAGCGCTTGCGAGACGATCATTTATTTTCTGCAAAACAGCGTCTATCTCCCGCCCCGAAAATCGACTGTGATGTGCAAAACTGTGATAAACATCCTGATACAAAAACAAATCATCAGCCGTGTACACTTTTTTGTGAATCAAATCTTGCAACCCATTCGCCAAAGAGGAAGGATTATACACAATGCCGAAAGGATTGAGATGGATGGTAAATCCTGCTCCCAACAGTTTTGCCGACAAATTTTCCACAAAACACGAACCTGCCATCAAAATCTTATCCTGATGAGTGATTTGCAACGCAGACGCTGGAAGCACAATTTCTGTACGAAATTTCATAAACACTTACAAAAAAGGCTTGCAAACAATTGATTTGCAAACCTTTTTAGATTCATTAAACAATAAACTAAATTATTCTGCTTTCTGAGTTTCCTCTACCGGAGTATCTTCAACAGAAATTTCTTCAACTGGAGTAGTATCTATAACTTCTTCAACGGAAGCATTATCTTCAACCGGAGCACTATCTACAACTTCTTCAACCGTTTCTACAGGAGCAAGCGTTTCTTCTGCTTTCGCTTTTTTAGGAGCGGGAGCAGTTTCTTCGGTCGTTGCTTTACCCGTACCTCTTCTCGAACGGCGTGTTTTAGCTGCTGCTTTTTTGGTGTCTTTCAACATCAATTCGTTGTAATCAACCAATTCGATAAAACACATGGAAGCATTGTCTCCCAAGCGATTACCTGTTTTGATAATCCGTGTATAACCGCCCGGACGGTTACTGATTTTCTGAGCAACATCTTTAAATAATTCAGTTACCGCATATTTGTCTTGCAATTCTTTGAAAACCAACCGGCGGGAATGAGTGGTATCATCTTTCGATTTGGTAATCAGAGGTTCAACAAATTTGCGAAGCTCTTTTGCTTTTGCCAAAGTCGTGAATATTCTCTTGTGAGTAATCAGGGAAACGGCCATGTTGGACAGCATCGCTGCTCTGTGCGAATAAGTACGACCTAAGTGATTGATTTTATTATTATGTCTCATCTTAATTAATCTTTATCTAATTTATATTTTTCGATATCCATACCGAAGTTCAGATTCAAGCGCTCCAATAATTCATCCAATTCCGTCAACGATTTTTTACCGAAATTACGGAATTTGAGCAAATCATTTTTCTGGTATCTGACCAATTCGCCCAATGTTTCTACATCGGCTGCTTTCAAGCAGTTGAGAGCGCGAACGGAAAGATCCATGTCAGCCAGTTTTGATTTCAACAATTGGCGCATGTGTAGAATTTCTTCGTCAAATTCTTCATTTGATTCGATACTGGTCTGTTCCAAATGAATTTTTTCATCGGAGAATAACATGAAATGATGAATCAGAATGCGTGCAGATTCTTTCAGGGCTTCTTTCGGATGAATTGAACCGTCCGTCGAAATTTCGATGGTCAGTTTTTCGTAGTCCGTTCTTTCGCCCACGCGGAAAGGCTCGCTCAAATATTTTACATTAACGATAGGAGTGAAAATTGAATCAATAGCTATTTGATTTACATCATCGTTTTCGGTACGGTTTTCATCTGCGGAAACATACCCGCGACCTTTACCGATGCGTAATTCGATTTTCAATGTAGCTGTTTTGTCCAAGTGACAAATAACAAAATCGGGATTCAATATTTCAAAACAGGATAATTGTTTGCCAATGTCTCCGGCTTTTAATTCATTCGCTCCTGAAATGCTAATCGTAACGGTTTCGCTTTCAACATCTTTTACTGCTTGTTTAAATCGGACTTGCTTCAGTTTGAGGATAATATTGGTAACGTCTTCCAAAACTCCGGGCACTGTTGCAAATTCATGATTTACGCCATCAATTTTAATAGAAGTGATAGCAAAACCTTCCAAAGAAGACAAGAGAATGCGGCGCAGAGAATTACCAATGGTAGTTCCATAACCGGGTTCCAACGGACGAAATTCAAATTTTCCGTACTTGTTGGTTGTCTCCAACATTAATACTTTGTCGGGTTTTTGAAATGCTAATATTGCCATACTTCGATTAATTATTTAGAATACAATTCTACTATTAGTTGTTCTTTAATATTTTCAGGAATATCTTCTCTTTCAGGAATATGCAAATATTTTGCACTCATGGAAGAGGTTTCATATTCAATCCAGGGGTATTTGCTGTGGTTTACGCCGGTTACGCTGTCAAGGATCACTTCCAAAGATTTGGCTTTCTCACGAACGCCAACGATTTGCCCCGGTTTTACCGAGTAGGAAGGGATATTTACTACTTTCCCGTCCACTACGATATGACGGTGGGAAACCAACTGACGGGCAGCTGCCCGTGTTTTAGCCAATCCCATGCGATAAACGATGTTATCCAAGCGGGATTCCAACAATTGAAGAAGTACTTCCCCTGTAATCCCTTTCGAGCGGGAGGCTTTTTCAAACAAATTACGGAATTGTTTTTCCAGCACGCCGTAAGTATATTTTGCTTTTTGTTTTTCGCGTAACTGAATACCGTACTCAGATGTTTTTTTCTTATGTCCGTTTCCGTGTTGCCCCGGAGGATAATTTTTTTTGCTGAGAACCTTATCCGGTCCGAAGATTGCTTCGCCGAATTTACGCGCAATTCTTGTTTTTGGTCCAGTGTATCTTGCCATTTTTCTAAATCTGAATTAAATGTTTAAACTCTTCTTCTCTTCGGAGGACGACAACCGTTGTGTGGTAGCGGAGTAACATCAATAATCTCTGTTACTTCAATTCCTGCACCATGTACGGTACGGATAGCCGATTCACGGCCATTACCCGGCCCCTTCACATACGCTTTAACCCTTCGTAATCCCAAATCAAAGGCTATCTTTGCACAATCTTGTGCCGCCATTTGTGCTGCGTAAGGCGTGTTCTTCTTTGAGCTTCTGAATCCCATTTTACCGGCAGAAGACCATGAAATCACTTGCCCCTCGCTGTTGGCGATAGTAACAATGATGTTGTTGAATGAAGAGTGAACATGCAGTTGACCATTAGCGTCAACTTTTACAACTCTTTTTTTCGCTGCGACTGTTTTTTTTGCCATAATTGTTTTTTTAACTAATTACTTCGTTGCTTTTTTCTTGTTGGCAACGGTTTTCTTCCGACCCTTGCGGGTACGGGCATTGTTTTTTGTACTTTGACCTCTCACAGGGAGTCCGATACGGTGACGCACGCCGCGGTAGCAACCGATATCCATCAAACGTTTGATATTCAACTGAACCTCAGAACGAAGATCCCCTTCCACTTTGAAATTTTGACCGATGATTTCGCGCACTGATGCTGCTTGCTCATCCGTCCAATCTTTTACTTTAATGTCTCTGTCAATTCCTGCTTCTGTCAGGATTTTGTTGGCTGTACTGCGACCGATACCAAAAATGTAAGTCAACGCAATTTCGCCTCTTTTATTTTGAGGTAAATCTACCCCTACTATTCTTATTGCCATTTACTTGAAAAATTTTGCAAAAATAATAAATTTATCCTTGCCGTTGTTTAAATTTAGGATTTTTCTTATCGATCACATACAAGCGCCCTTTTCTGCGAACAATCTTAGAATCGGCGCCACGCTTTTTAATTGAAGCTCTTACTTTCATAATATTTTATTTTTTTATTTATATCTAAATGAAATACGGCCTTTGGATAAATCATACGGTGACATTTCCACTTTGACTTTATCTCCCGGAAGTATTTTGATGTAGTGCATCCGCATTTTCCCGGAAATATGAGCCGTAATTTCGTGCCCGTTTTCCAATTCCACTCGAAACATTGCATTAGACAATGCCTCTATTATTGTTCCATCCTGCTCTATTGCCGATTGCTTGGCCATATATTATTTATTTTGTAAAACCTGATTTATGAACTCAAACGATGATAAAATATCCGCTTTTCCCTGTCTGATAGCTATCGTATGTTCAAAATGGGCGGAAGGTTTGCGGTCTGCAGTACGAACCGTCCAACCGTCTTTTTCAAACTTCACATTCCTCTTGCCCAAATTAATCATCGGTTCAATGGCGATGCACATTCCATTTCGCAATAAAGGTCCGTAACCTTTTTTCCCGTAATTGGGAACTTGCGGGTCTTCGTGCATTTCCCGACCGATACCATGTCCGACCAAATCGCGAACTACACTGTAACCGTGTGCTTCACAATAGGTTTGAATGGCGTTTCCGATATCTCCGATTCTTTTTCCCTCAACGGCTGCTTCGATACCCACGGATAAAGATTCTTTTGTTGTTTCCAACAGTTTCTTCGTGGCGGGCGATACTTCTCCTACCTCAAACGTGTAGGCTGAATCACCGCAGTAACCGTTAATTTTTGTACCGCAATCCACGGAAACGATGTCACCTTCTTTCAGGCGGTAATCGCCGGGAATACCGTGAACTACATTTTCGTTAATCGAAATACAGAGTGCGTTGGGGAATCCATTATATCCTTTGAACAATGGAATTGCTCCATGGTCGCGGATAAACTCATCACCTATTTTATCTAATTGAAGCGTGGTAACTCCCGGTTCAATGTGTTTTGCCACTTCAGCCAATGTAGCGCCCACCAACAGATTTGCTACCCGCATCAACTCAATTTCTTCGTCTGTCTTTAAATAAATCATTAATACATCTGACCCGAACGGCCTTTGATTCTTCCCGATTTCAATAATCCATCGTAGTGGCGCATTAACAAATGGCTTTCTACTTGTTGTAAGGTATCCAAAACCACCCCTACCAAAATCAACAAAGAGGTTCCTCCAAAGAAAGAAGCAAAACCTTGCTGTATTCCGAAAAATTTGGCAAAAGCTGGCAAAATAGCCACTAATGCAAGGAAGATTGCTCCCGGCAACGTGATTCTCGACATGATTTCATCAATATATTCAGCCGTTTTCTTTCCCGGCTTGATGCCCGGAATAAAACCGTTATTCCGTTTCAAATCTTCAGCCATTTGCTTGGGATTGATGGTAATAGCCGTATAGAAATAGGTAAACATAATGATTAATACAACATTAATGAAATTGTACCAAAAACCATTGATGTCGGTTAGCGGAGCAAATACTTTGTACATTAAACCATCGGTATTGTTTCCGAAACCCAAGATAGACACCGGAATAAACATAATGGCCTGAGCAAAGATAATAGGCATCACATTGGCAGCATTCACTTTCAAAGGAATATACTGTCTTGCACCACCGTATTGGCGATTGCCTACCATTTGTTTGGCATATTGAACCGGAATTCTACGTGTACCTTGTACCAAAAGGATGGCTCCTGCAATCACGGCCAATAAGACAATGATTTCCAACAAGAACATCACCAAACCTCCGGATGCTTCTCCCATTCTGGATATAAATTCCTGAACAGATGCTTGCGGTAAACGAGCAATAATCCCCACCATAATGATGAAAGAAATACCATTTCCTACCCCTTTATCGGTAATTTTTTCGCCCAACCACAGCACGAACATCGAACCTCCTGCCAAAATAATAGTTGAAGAAACCGTAAACCAAAGACCACCTGCAATAGAAGCTCCTACCTGATGCATTTGTGAATGTAAATTCGCCAAATATGCAGGCGCCTGCAGTAATAAAACTGCTATAGTTAAGTAACGGGTATATTGATTGATTTTCCTTCTTCCACTTTCGCCTTCGCGTTGCAATTTTTGGAAATAAGGCACCGCGATTCCCAATAACTGAATCACGATAGATGCCGAAATGTAGGGCATAATTCCCAAAGCAACGATAGAAGCGTTCGAGAAAGCTCCTCCCGAGAACATATCCAGCAAACTCATAATACCACCTGAGGTTTGAGCTTGCAATGCTCCCAATGCGGAAGGATCAATACCCGGCAAGGTTATTACCGACAAAAAGCGGTAAACCAAGATCAACAGAAGGGTTAGAGTGATTCGATTTTTCAAATCTTCTATCTTCCAAATGTTTTTTAGTGTATCAATTGCTCTCATTGCATTAGAGTTTTACAATTGTTCCCCCCGCTTTCGTAATCGCTTCTTCAGCGGTTTTGGAAAAAGCGTGAGCTGTGATTTCCAAGGCCGAAGTAACGGCTCCTTTAGCAAGGATTTTTACCAACTGACTGGATGAAATAAATCCGGCATTGATTAACTCTTCGATGCCGATTTTTGTTAATTGTTGCGCATCTGCCAATGCTTGCAGGGTATCCAAATTAATCGCTTTAAATTCTACGCGATTGATATTTTTGAACCCAAACTTAGGCAAACGTCGTTGAATAGGCATCTGACCGCCTTCGAAACCAATTTTCTTGGAGTAACCCGATCTTGATTTCTGACCTTTATGTCCTCTGGTGGAAGTTCCGCCCAAACCCGAACCCGGTCCGCGACCGATTCTTTTGCGGGTTTTTGTTGAACCTTCAGCAGGTTTTAAATTTGATAAATTCATTTTATTCTACCGATACTAAATGTTTAACTTTTTCAATCATTCCTCTCACGGCTGGATTATCGTTGTGTTCTACCACACGACCGGTTTTCTTCAACCCCAGCGCATCTAAAGTTCTTCTTTGGTCTTTAGGACACCCGATGCGACTGATTACTTGTTTTACTTTAATTGTTGCCATATCTTTCCTCCTAAATTATCCTTTAAATACTTTTTCAACCGATATTCCTCTGTTCTGGGCTACCATAGCAGGATCGCGCAATTCACTCAAGGCAACCATAGTAGCTTTTACCAAGTTGTGAGGATTGGACGAACCTTTCGATTTTGCCAAAACGTCGGTAATTCCCACACTTTCCAACACGGCACGCATAGCGCCACCGGCTTTTACTCCGGTACCGTGCGTGGCCGGTTTGATGAAAACCTGAGCGCCGCCGAATTTGGATAACTGTTCGTGAGGAATCGTGCCTTTATAAACTGGAACTTTAATCAAGTTCTTCTTTGCGACTTCTACGCCTTTTGCAATAGCTGCGGTTACTTCACCGGCTTTTCCCAAGCCCCAGCCGACAATGCCTTCTTCATTTCCCACTACTACGATAGCGGCAAAACTGAAAGTACGTCCACCTTTGGTAACTTTCGTTACGCGGTTGATGGCAACTAATCTGTCTTTTAATTCCAAGTCGTTTGTTGACTTTACTTTATTATTTACTGCCATGTCTTATTTAAAATTTAAGTCCACCTTTGCGGGCTGCTTCTGCCAGTTCTTTTACTCTACCATGGTACAAGTACCCGTTACGGTCGAAAATTACGACTTCGATACCTGCTTCTTTCGATTTTTGGGCAATCAATTCGCCCACTTTGCTTGCAATCTCCTTTTTCGGAGCTTTTTCGTTCATTCCCAAAGAGGAAGCGGCTGCCAAAGTTTTACCCGTCAAGTCATCAATGACTTGTGCATAAATTTGTTTGTTGCTTCTGAATACGCTTAAACGCGGACGTTCCGTTGTACCTGAAAGGTGCTTGCGTACTCTTTGTTTTATTTTGATTCTTCTTAATTCCTTTGTTGTCATGAGATTTTCATTTTAATTATTTACCTGCTGACTTTCCGGATTTTCTGCGAACTACTTCTCCTACAAAGCGAACACCCTTACCTTTGTAAGGTTCTACTTTGCGGAATGAGCGGATTTTCGCACAAACTTGTCCGATGAGTTGTTTGTCTGCCGATTCCAAAATAACCAACGGGTTTTTGTTCCGTTCGGCCTTGGTTTCAACTTTAATTTCCGGCGGTAATTGCAAAAAGATGTTGTGTGTATAACCTAATGCAAAGTCCAACAAGTTTCCGGTATTGGAGACGCGGTAACCGACACCTACCAATTCCAGTTCTTTCTTATAGCCTTCCGATACACCGATAATCATATTATTGATTAACGAACGATACAAACCATGAAATGCACGGTTTTGACGCTCATCGTTCGGACGGGATACAATCAATTCATTACCATTGATTTCTACAGTGATGGCTGGATTAACTTCCTGAGTCAATTCGCCTTTCGGCCCTTTCACCGTAATCACATTATCTTTTTGTGTTACAGTTACTTTCGCGGGGATTGTTATGGGTAATTTTCCTATTCTTGACATACTTTTTCCTCCTTCATTTAGTAAATATAACATAAAACTTCGCCACCGACCTTTAGATCGCGGGCTTCCTTGTCTGTTATCACTCCTTTAGGAGTTGAAAGTACAGCAATACCCAAGCCGTTCAACACGCGGGGCATATCTTTGTAACCGACATACCGACGCAAACCCGGAGTAGAAACTCTTTTCAGGGTTTTAATTGCGTTCACTTTATTCACGGGGTCATACTTCAAGGCGATTTTAATCGCACCTTGAGGACCGTCCTCTACAAACTTGTAATTCAAGATGTAGCCTTTGTCGAAAAGGATCTTTGTGATCTCTTTCTTTAAATTGGATGCAGGAATTTCCACCACTCTGTGTTTTGCTTTGATGGCATTCCGCAATCTCGTCAGATAATCTGCAATTGGATCTGTCATAAATTATTAAAATTAAATTAATCCGGACTTTCCGGACAATATTTAAATTTGTACAAGGACAAAAAACAAGCCGTAATCCACTACCATTCAGCCATTTAGCAGATTGCGGCACGGTTTTTTATCCGTGAAACGCTGCAAAGGTATAAATAATTTTTGAATTTATGAATTGTATTGGGGCATTTCTTTAATTATTTTTATTTATCAGATTCACAACTGACAATACCATATTACGAATATGCTTAGAAATAGCCGGTATCTCTGTTCCAAAAAGCTCTGCTATTTGCTTTTGTGTCAACCAAACAGTGTCTTCTTCAACCCGCACATCCAGACTCGTAATCCCATCCGGGGCTTGGTAAATAACAATTTGGCTGTCGCCGATTTTCAATTCTCCTGTTTTCATAATTTTTATTGATTAGTAATTGTTTTGGGCTAAATATTATTTTAGGGCACAGGTTGCCTCAAATCCCGAAGGGATACTATAACTTAGGATAGGGTTTCAACCCTATCGAACAGATGTAACCACCCCACCCCTTACCCTGAAAGGGTAAAATAAATTATTGTTATTTTTAGTATTCAACAAAAAACCCCACACCAAAAATGATGCAGGGTATAATTATAACGTAGAAAGGCATATCGCATACGCCCTGTCTTGTACGGATTACCAGCTCGCTTTCTTCACACCCGGAATTAATCCGGCAGAAGCCATTTCACGAAATTGAATCCGGGAAATGCCAAACTGGCGAACATAACCTTTCGGACGGCCTGTAATTTGACAACGATTGTGCAAACGTACAGGTGACGCATTTTTAGGTAATGCCTGCAATGCTTCATAATCGCCTTCTTTTTTCAACTGAGCTCTTTTCTCAGCATATTTGGCAACTAATTTGGCACGCTTTACCTCGCGGGCTTTCATTGATTCTTTAGCCATATTATTGTTCTTTTTTAATATTCTTAAAAGGTAAGCCAAATTCTCTCAAAAGAGCATACCCTTCCTCGTCTGTTTTCGCAGAGGTTACAAAGGTAATATTCATTCCCAATATTTTCGTAATATTATCAATATTTATTTCGGGAAAAATGATTTGTTCCTGAATGCCGAGGGTATAATTGCCTCTTCCGTCCAGTTTACTTTCAATACCTTTGAAGTCACGGATACGGGGTAAAGCTACGCGAACCAAGCGTTCAAGAAATTCATACATCTGTTCGCGACGCAAGGTAACCATCACACCGATAGGCATTTTCTTACGCACTTTGAAGTTCGAAATATCTTTTCTTGATATCGTGGCTACGGCTTTTTGACCGGTAATTGTCGTCAACTCCTGAATGGCAACATCAATAATTTTTTTATCGGCTACTGCTATTCCAAGACCTTGATTAATCACAATCTTTTTCAATACAGGAACTTGCATCACTGAGGAGTAACCAAACTCTTTTGTTAATGCAGGAATAATTTTTTCCTGATATTCTTTCTTTAAATTTGCTGTACTGCTCATTACTTAATTTCCTCCCCTGATTTTTTAGAAATACGAACTAATACTCCTTTTGCATTCAACTTACGACCGATACGGGTAGGTTTTCCTGATTTAGGGTCTAATACGTTCAAGTTCGAAATATGAACGGGAGCTTCTTTCTTTTGGAATCCTCCCTGAGGACTCTTTGCATTCGGTTTAGTGCTTTTCGAAACCAAGTTAACGCCTTCTACTACAGCACGTTGCTTTTCTATATAAACTTTCAGTACACGACCTGTTTTGCCTTTGTCTTCGCCGGCATTCACATAAACCGTATCGCCTTTTTTAATGTGTAATTTGCTCATTTCTTTTTATTTTAAGAATTATAGCACTTCCGGCGCTAAAGAAACGATTTTCATATTTACGGCACGAAGTTCACGGGCTACCGGACCAAAAATACGGCTTCCACGGATTTCACCGGCACTGTTCAACAATACGCAAGCATTGTCATCGAAGCGGATGTAAGAACCATCGGCGCGGCGGATTT
This sequence comes from Candidatus Symbiothrix sp., assembly GCA_031284765.1. GTDB lineage: Bacteria > Bacteroidota > Bacteroidia > Bacteroidales > Azobacteroidaceae > Azobacteroides. The sequence goes on along the minus strand of JAITXK010000105.1, from coordinate 418 downwards.
CTTTTTTCGTGCGTACAATAATCGCTTTGGATACTGCACCTTTTTTAATATCACTGGATGGGATAACGTTTTTAACAGCTACGACAATTATATCCCCAACAGAAGCGTAACGTCTTCTTGTTCCGCCTAATACACGGATGCAAAGGACTTCTCTTGCACCTGAGTTGTCGGCTACTGTAAGTCTGGATTCTTGTTGTATCATAATTATTTCGCTTTTTCAATGATTTCCACTAAACGCCATCTCTTGGTTTTGCTCAAAGGACGAGTTTCCATAATTTTTACGGTATCACCGATATTAGATTCATTTTTTTCGTCATGAGCATGGAATTTCTTCGTTTTGTTCACGAATTTTCCGTAGATCGGGTGTTTTTCTTTCCATTTCACAGCAACAGTGATGGACTTGTCCATTTTATTACTG
>JAITXK010000070.1 GCA_031284765.1 Candidatus Symbiothrix sp. | reverse complement strand
TCCCGTTTGCAGACCGAAATTATCAAGAACGGCAAAAACCGCTATCAGGTAGCTGTTGATGAAATTGTGAAGGCAGGAATTGCGCATATCTCACACGGAGATGTGTTCTGTCAGTTGGTGCCTTTCTGGCAATTGAAATTGTATGTGATGGATGTGTTGGGCAAAGCGGATTTTTACAAGGATTTGTATGAAGAAATCCGAATAAATTCCAACCCTGTGGCCGCTTACGGATGTACTATGGATGCGATGTGCCAATTGGAATTTGTTCGCATTGCCTGCAAAGTTTCCGGTTATGACTTGCGTCCATTCTTTGCCGATTGGGGATTCCTCCGTCCGGTTAATAAAACAGAAGAGGATTACAGCACTTCTCAATTTACCGTTACACAGCAAGGTATTGATTATATCAATGCCGAAATTGATAAATTGACTTTGCTTCCTGCTCCGGTACCTTCAGGGAAGCATATTTATGAAATTGATGATAATAATAAGATGACCTTCAAGGTAAATTAATGGAACGCGGATAAAACGCGGATAAAGCGGATTTACACGGATAATGAAAATAAAAATCCGCGTAAATCCGCTTCATCCGTTTCACCCGCGTTCCATCATTTTTCACAAAGCATAAGCCACTCCGCCAATAATCCAGCGTCCCGCCTGCGGAACATGCCATAAGTCAGAATACGAGGCATCCAACAGATTTGTAACCGTCAAGTAGACCGACCCATCCTTTATTTTCCAATTCAGTTTAGCGTCCAACATAGAGTAGGGGATATAGTCTCCCGCCCTGTCCACACGGCGAAATCGCCAATCCATGCTGACACCTTTATAGACAGGATGCGATAATCCGGCCGTGAATTTATTCCGCACATAATCCATCACGTAGTTGGAAATCAAATTGCCGGCATCCTTGCTTTGTTTCAAGTACATAAAACCCAAATCCAACCGGGTGGTGGATAACTGCGGTATCCATTCTTTGAAAGACAGCGAAAGATTCGTTTCCATGCCCGTTTTATTCAAACGAGTAAAGTTGCGGGATTCCCACTTATCTTCGGGTTGTTCTTTGACCCAATCAATCAGGTTCGTGCCCTTCATATAAAAACCATTGACGGACGCCGAAAGAAAGGAGTGAGTATAGGAAACGCCTAAGTCGAACGATTCGGATGTTTCGGGACGCACGTCCGAATTGCCTTTGTGCGTGGCGCCTTTATAATAGAGATCGGTAAACGTAGGCATGCGGGTGGCATTACTCCAGTTGGCAAATGCTTTTACATGCTTCGATACCCAATAGGAGGCGTTGATATGGGGATACCATCCGGCATCGTCTTTAAATGCCGTGTTGTAATTGACTAATATGCCAAGGCTGAGCGTCAATTGCTTGTAAAGATAGGTGTGTTCAAGGAAGTAGCTGATATTGGTGCGGTTGTCGGTCAGTTTATAATTACCCCGGTTGTAGATGGAATCTTTTCCCAAATTACTGCTGAAAATACCTTCGTTGCGCAGTTCTCCACCGAAATTAGTAATTCCGCCTTTCCACTTATATTGTGCGTTGAGGTTGAAGCCAAAGACATCCGTTTGATGATAATTTTCGCCGGCAGTTTGGTTTTTGGTTAGTTGATAATGGTCGTAATGCTTGTTCCAATATACCTGTGGTGTGAATTTAAGTTTGCTACCCGATTCACCTTTGATGGCAGCAAAAAGAGAACGTGTATCATCGAATTGATTGGGATAGGCGGCCGAATAAAACGTATTGGCGCCGTATGCCTTGTCATTCAGTCCGAATTGAATATCTAATGCAGAGGCATCCGTTCGGAAATTGCTTTGCCAAAGCGCATTAAACAGTTTATAATCGCTGTTGTTGATATAGCCGTCGGAAGAAGCATATCCGGCGGAAATGCTGTGATTGGAGGATTCGGTTTTCAATGAACCACGAACGTTTGCGCCTCCCAAAGCATGCATTCCACCCTCTGCATTCAGATAGATGCCCGTATCCGCGTCTTTTTTGGTAACGATGTTCACCCCGCCCGAAAAAGCGCCTGCACCGTACAATAAGGAAGCCGGCCCCTGAATAATTTCAATACGTTCGATGTCGGAAAGATTGACCGGAAGGTCGAGATTGTAATGGCCTGTTTGTGGATTGGTGATATTGGCCCCGTTGAGAAGGATGGCTGTTTGTTCAAAAGTGCCGCCGCGCACTGAGATGCCTGCTAAAACTCCGTTGCTTCCTCGTTGGCGGACATCTAAACCAACGACATTTTTCAATAGATCCTGCAAACTTTCGACAGGCTGCCGCGCAATTTCTTCACGGGTGATGACCGTAACAATCTTCGCCGTTTGATTGAGCGTCAGCTCCGCCTTGGACGATAGGATGACCACTTCCTCAATGGCCTGTTCGGGAATCGAGTCGCGTGTTGTCGCCATTGGGTTTTGCGCCGCTGTTTCCGTAGCGTGTGCAAAAGTCAGCATACAGCCCGACATTACACCGATGTTTACCACTTTATGCATGCTGTTAAAAGCTGCATACGATTTTTGGACAAACTTTCTGAAACGATAAGCTTGCCGGTTTACAAATTGTTTTTGTTTCATGAAAATGAAAATTTAGTGAATAAAAAAATAGAACTTATTTATCTAATTGGAATGACTTGCGTCCAATCAAATTGCCGTCAGCGAAAATATCCACGCGATAGGTGCCGGGAGCCAGAAACTCTTCGACTTGCCAAAAGATGCTCATCTGTGTTTCCTCGCCGGTATATTCGATGGTACGCTTTTCCGAAAAATGAATTTTCTTGTTTTCGTAAGTGAAAAGATTTGCCGAATTTTTAACCAAAACATCATCGTCCGGTTTTTGAATGCGTATATAAATGGTTTTTTCTCCGGATGTAGCGGTAATATTTTTATGAATGGTAAACCGGATTTCCAACTTATCCATTTTTTTGATTTTGTCGGTTGCTTTGTTTTTATTGGTCAGTCCGGTGACCGAGATATTGCTGGCATCTAATTTTGAGGCGATTTGCACCGTTTCAATCAACTGTTCTTTTTCCTGGGTCAGTTGCGAAACCGTTTGGCTGGCTTCCTGATATTTGGCGCTCACTTGGCGATTTTCCTTTGTCAATTGTTTATTTAAACGATCAAGCGAATCAATTTGCGCCACGTAACCACGCATGATTTTACGCAAGGTTTCCAATTCTTTTTTCAACTCATTAATACGTTTAGCATCGGTAGCTTTCACTGTGCGTAACTCGTCCTGCAACCGTTGCACTTTAAGTTGTTCCGTTTCCAATTGTGCAACCAGTGAATCGTTATTGATTTGCAATTTATACCCTTCGTATTGAATCGACAAATCATTATATTCATCTGCCAATTCCTCCTTATATAACTCGGATTGTTCCACCAAATCGGTAAACTCTGCTTTTTGTTGAAAGATATAATACACCGCACTTGCCACCATTAATATTAATACGATGACAATCCCAATCCAAATTCCTTGTTTATTTTTCATATTGATGTACACATTGAATACGGCTGCAAAAGTACAATATATTGGATGACCATGCAAAAAAGCGCACAAAAAACTTGACTTGTCAAAGCCTTGCAAAAATATTTCAAAAAATATTTTATTGATATTCGTTAAGTTAGCTGTTTTAACAGGAATAATTCGCGGCAACCGTTTGCAGAATCCAAAATAAGCTCTACCTTTGCAACCGCTTTCCGCGATAGGGGAGTATGCAACGGTCTTTGAAATGATTCCATACAACGTAGTACAAGCCAAGAAAACCGGGTATTGGGGTCGGTGCGCAAGCATTGGGCAGCAATACGCGGAATAGTTTTTGGGTAAAAAAAAAGAACCTATACAAAGTCAATTCTGCGATAGCGTCTTTAGCAATAAGGATGATATTAAAAGAATAACAGGGATAGCACAAAGAGCGAGGAAAAATAAAAAGAACAAATTAACAAAGAAGAGTTTGATCCTGGCTCAGGATGAACGCTAGCGA
>JAITXK010000064.1 GCA_031284765.1 Candidatus Symbiothrix sp. | reverse complement strand
AACGAAGAACACATCCGGAAAGCCCGTTTTTTGGCTACGCAAGCTCGTGATGCTGCACCTCATTACCAACATTCCTATGTCGGATACAACTACCGGATGAGTAACATTGTGGCGGGAGTGGGCAGAGGACAAATGCAGGTGCTTTCCCAACGAGTTGAACAACGCAGAAAAAACAATCAATATTACCGGAAACATTTATCCGGTATCGAAGGGATTACTTTTCAAACCGAACCCACGCCGGATTTTCGATCCAATTATTGGCTGACAACCATTGTAGTTGATCCGGAAAAAACCGGTGGTGTTACTCGCGAAGATTTACAAAACGCATTGGAGGCAGCCAATATCGAATCTCGTCCGCTGTGGAAACCCATGCACTTGCAACCCATTTTCGATGATTATCCGTACTACGGGGAAAAAGTCAGTGAATCGCTGTTTGAAAAAGGATTATGTCTGCCTTCCGGTTCGCTGTTGACGGAAAATGACTTGGGAAAAGTGGTAGAAATCATCAAAAATACAATTGTGACCAATCAGATCAAAAAAATGAGGTAAACCCCGCTCTGTTTTTTCCGTTTTATCCGTGTGCCAATATCCATATAAATTTGTACCTTTGGCGTCAATTTGAAATGAATTATGGCAAAAGGCAACACCAGACATACAAAAAAGAATACAGATACCTCCGCCGGTAGCCTGAAAACGTTTTTTACCGGTAATACCACCCATTATATCACGGGGCTAATTTTGTTGATGCTGGCGATTTATGCCAGTTTCGCACTCATCTCTTTTCTCTTTACCGGAGCGGCCGACCAAAGTAGAATCGAAGGACTTTCCTTGTTTTATTTCGGTTCCGTGGATGGAATCACCAACTGGACAGGTACCCGTGGCGCCATCCTGAGCAGTCTTTTGATGAATGACGGTTTTGGTGTTTCCACACTTTTTCTGCTCTTGTTTGTCGTTTTTATCGCCTTGCGCTTGATGAAAGCCCGTTATTTTAATTTATTCCGCAATTTTATCATTTGCACCCTGCTGACCATTTGGTCTTCCGTCACTTTATCCTTCTTCTTTGGCAGTTTTTTTGCTGATACTGCCTTATATATTGGCGGCAAGCATGGCCTTATTATTTCAAAATCGTTGATAAATGATATCGGTCTTCCGGGAACGTTTTTATTATTACTTTTCGTCTTCATTGTTTTGATGACTGTTTTGAATGCCAATACCATCTCTTTTCTTCAGAATCTCACGAAACGCTCTCCCCGGGAATCCCGTATAGAGGCTCAGAAAGTTTCCACGAATATTTTGGAGCCCGATACCGATGAGGAAGATGAGGAAGAAGATGACATTTTGATTGAACCGGACGCCGTACCAACGGCCGAAACTCCGGAAGAATTTGTTATTGAGGTTCCCCCAGACGAGCCTTATACTCCCCAACCTCAGTCCGGTCGCCCCTCCTTTGTTCCCCCTGTTGACCATAATAACCGGCAGCAAGACTCCGAAGAAGATATTTCCTCCGATCTTGTTCAGCAATTCGGCCTCTATGACCCGACTTTGGAATTGGCTCACTACGAGTTACCTTCCTTGGACTTGTTGCAAAAATACGACCTCGGCAACACCCAAGTCAATGATGAAGAACAGCGCGACAACAAAACCCGCATCAAGCAAACATTGGCCAATTACAACATCGAAATAAAGACGATTAAGGCAACGGTTGGCCCCACGATTACCCTCTACGAAATCGTACCGCAAGACGGTGTCCGTATCTCCAAAATCCGCAATCTGGAAGACGATATCGCTTTGAGTTTGGCTGCCATCGGCATCCGTATCATAGCTCCCATGCCTGGAAAAGGTACGATTGGCATTGAAGTGCCCAACAAAGAGCCGAAAATTGTTTCGATGCACTCCATTATCGGTTCACGAAAGTTTCAGGAATCTACTTTCGATTTGCCGATTGCTTTGGGCAAAACCATTACCAACGAGGTATTTATGGTTGACCTTTGTAAAATGCCTCACTTGCTGGTTGCCGGCGCCACGGGACAGGGAAAGTCCGTCGGGTTGAATGCGGCCATCACGTCGTTATTGTATAAAAAACATCCCGCAGAATTAAAATTCGTATTGATAGACCCCAAAATGGTGGAATTCAGTATCTATTCGGTTATCGAAAAGCATTTTTTGGCCAAGTTGCCCGACTCCGAAAATCCGATAATCACCGACTTCACCAAAGTAATTTATACTTTAAATTCATTGACCAAAGAAATGGACGACCGCTATGCCTTGTTGCAGAAAGCCGGTTCGCGCAATGTCAAGGAATACAACGAAAAGTTTATCAACCGCCGCTTGAATCCCGAAAAGGGACATAAATACATGCCCTATATCGTGGTTATCATTGACGAGTTCGGCGATTTGATAATGACGGCCGGCAAGGAAATCGAACTTCCGATTGCCCGTATCGCCCAGAAGGCGCGCGCCATCGGCATCCACATGATTATTGCTACGCAGCGTCCGACCACCAATATTATTACCGGAACGATAAAGGCGAACTTCCCCGCACGGGTTGCTTTCCGTGTCACGTCCATGATTGATTCTCGTACCATTCTGGATGGTCCGGGGGCCAATCAATTAATCGGTCGCGGCGACTTGCTGTTCTTTCAGGGAAGCGATATGACCCGCGTGCAGTGCGCGTTTGTCGATACGCCCGAAGTGGATAAAATATCGAAATTTATCGGTAACCAACCGGGGTATCCCACCGCTTTTGAACTTCCCGAATACACCGGCGACGAAAGCGATGACAAGCCGGGTTCCGTCGATTTATCCAATTTAGACCCCATGTTTGATGATGCCGCTCGCTTGATAGTGTCCATGCAGCAGGGTTCCACCTCTTTACTTCAGCGGAAGTTTGAAATAGGATTCAACCGTGCAGGCCGTTTGATGGACCAGTTGGAGGCCGCCAATATTGTCGGTGCCGGCAGAGGCAGCAAAGCCCGCGAAGTGTTAATTGTTGATGAAGTTCATTTGGAGCAGATTTTAAACAATCTGCACCAGCGTTAGTCCAAACATTCTAATTTTGTAAATAGAATAAAAAAATGAAAAAGATTTTTGTATTAGTAGTAGCGTTTCTTTTAGCTTGCTCTTCAGGATTTGCCCAAAAGGATGCACGTGCCAAAGAGTATTTAGACAAATCATCCGAAGCTTTTACGAAAGCCGGTGCGCTCTCTGTTCATTTTACCCTGAATATTAAGGATGTGTCGAAAAACGTGTCGGAAAGTTTTGAAGGCGATATTGAGTTGAAAGGTGCTAAATTTCATTTGAATACGCCCGATATGGAAACATGGTTTGATGGGAAAACCCAGTGGGCATTGCAAAAAAATTACGATGAACTCACCATTACCGAACCTTCCGCCGAAGAATTGCAGGTTATCAATCCCGCCTCCCTTTTTATGCTCTATAAAAAGGGGTGCAATTATACATATTTGGGTGAAAAGAAAAGTGAAAACGGCAAACCGGTGCATGAAATCGCCTTGATGCCTCAAGCCAAAAACAGCGAAATGACTAAAATTATCCTGCAAATCGGTTCGACCGATTTTATGCCGGTAAAAATACATATTAGTTATAAGAATAAAATGGAAAACAGCATTCATATTGCAAAATATCAGAAACAAAGTAATTTACCTGATAGCAAATTTGTTTTTGATAAAAAGAAATATCCCAATGCGGAAATAATAGATTTGAGATAAAAATTATGGAAATCGAAAAAGTTACTTGTTTGATTATCGGCTCAGGCCCCGCGGGCTTTACTGCTGCCATCTACACTGCCCGGGCCAATCTGTCGCCCGTTTTGTACGAGGGCATTCAGCCCGGTGGGCAGTTGACTATTACGACGGAAGTTGAAAATTTCCCCGGTTACCCCAACGGCGTCAGTGGTACTGCCATGATGGAAGATTTAAAACAGCAGTCCATTCAATTTGGAACGGATGTTCGCCGGGGCATTGCCACCGCGTGCGACCTCTCCCAGCGCCCCTACAAAGTCACGATTGATGGAGTCAAAGAAATAGCAACCGATACCTTAATAATATGTACCGGTGCAACGGCAAAGTTTTTGGGCTTGCCGGATGAGAAAAAGTATGAAGGAAAAGGCGTTTCGGCTTGTGCGACTTGCGATGGCTTTTTCTATCGGAAAAAAGTTGTGGCTGTGGTCGGTGGGGGCGATTCGGCTTGTGAGGAGGCTTTGTATTTGGCCGGTTTGGCTTCCAAAGTCTATTTGATTGTCCGTAAAGAGTATTTGCGGGCTTCGCAGATAATGCAGGATAGAGTGGCTCAGCATCCGAAAATAGAAATCCTGTTCAACACCAACACCCTCGGCCTGTTTGGTGAAGAATTTGTAGAAGGCGCTCATTTGGTAAAGTTTCAGGGTGAAGCCAACGAAGAGAGATGGGATATTGCCATCGACGGGTTCTTTTTGGCCATCGGTCATCAGCCCAATTCGGACATTTTCCGGCATGCCCTTCCAACCGATGGCAACGGTTATATTAAAACACAGTGGGGAACGGCCAAGACCCGTCTTCCGGGTGTCTTTGCGGCGGGTGATGTCACCGATTCGAACTATCGCCAAGCCATTGTCGCCGCCGCTACGGGATGTATTGCCGCTATCGAAGCGGAACGCTATCTGAATAACATTGAAGAATAATTTTAATACATAAAATAAAAATGAAAAGGAAAATATTAGTAACAGGTGGCGCCGGATACATTGGCTCGCACACGACAGTTGAGTTGCAAAATGCAGGTTATGAAGTAGTTATTGTGGATAACTTATCCAATTCCAATGCCAAGGTCATTGACGGCATTGAAAAAATTACAGGCATACGTCCCGCCTTCGAGCAGGTCGATTGCATAGATTATCCTGCCTTGAAGGGTGTTTTTGACAAATATCCGGGCATTAAGGGAATCATTCATTTTGCGGCCAGCAAGGCGGTAGGTGAATCGGTTCACAAACCTTTGTTGTATTATCGGAACAACTTGGTGTCGTTGTTAAATTTATTGGAATTGATGCCGGAATACAAAGTCGAAGGCATCGTATTTTCGTCTTCTTGCACGGTTTACGGACAGCCTGAAACCTTGCCGGTGGATGAATCCGCACCCATTCAGCCCGCTTTGTCGCCTTACGGCAATACGAAACAAATCAACGAAGAAATTATCCGCGATGCCATTTATGCCGGAGTTCCTTACAAGAGCATTATTTTGCGCTATTTCAATCCGATAGGTGCGCACAAAACGGCCGAAATCGGTGAATTGCCGAATGGTGTTCCTCAAAATCTCCTGCCGTATCTTACGCAGACGGCTATTGGCATCCGCAAAGAATTATCTGTTTACGGCGATGATTACAGCACACCTGACGGCTCTTGCATTCGCGACTATATCCACGTTGTGGATTTGTCGAAAGCGCACGTAGTGGCTATTGAGCGCCTGTTGGAAGGCAAATCCAAAGACCAGTTGGAATACTTCAATTTGGGAACCGGCAACGGCGTGTCTGTTTTGGAATTAATCCGCGCGTTTGAAAAAACTACCGGCGTCAAAGTCCCGCACAAAATTGTCGGACGTAGAGAAGGCGATATAGAGCAAATTTGGGCGAATCCCCGTTATGCCAATGAAGTTTTAGGCTGGAAGGCCGCAGAAACGCTTGAAGATACCGTTCAATCGGCATGGAATTGGCAATTAAAACTTCGCGAGCGCGGAATTATGTAATACAAAATGTATGTACGAAGGAAAACCGTTTAATGAAAAAGTCCGGCAAATTGGTTTTTTGCTATTGATAATTGGATTTGCTTGGTTAATCTTCACGGAGCTAAGGTATTTTGTTAGCGCCTTTTTGGGTGGTTTCACATTTTACATGATTTTACGGAACCCACATCGCCTTCTGAGGCAAAAAGGATGGAACAATACCTTGGCAACGTCCGTTTTGATTATCGCTTCTTTGGCCGTTTTAATCTTGATATTGGGTGGTATCGGCTTAATCCTGTACTATAAACTTCAATATTTCCACCCTCAAATGTTTTTGTCCACTTTTCATGACATTCATGGTTGGGTGAATCTCAATTGGGGCTACGATATTTTTTCGGAAGATGTATTGCGAAACTTGCTGGCTTGGGTCAGTTCGATTATTCCCTCCATTCTTTCGGTATCGGGGAGTGTATTGGCCAATGCTGCCATGATGTTGTTGGTCTTGTTTTTTATGTTGCAAGAAAGCGAAGCCTTTCAGAGCGGCATAGAACAATTTCTGCCAATGTCCGGCAGCAATATTCAGATGATGAAACAAGAAGCCAATAGTATTATTGTAGGCAATGCCATTGGTATTCCTGTCGTGATGTTGGGACAAGGCATTACGGCCGCATTAGCCTATTGGATTTTAGATGCGGGCGATCCGGTTATTTGGGGACTTTTTACCGGCCTTTTCGGCCTGATTCCGGTCATTGGCACGGGAGGAATCTGGCTTCCGATGTCCATCAATTTGATTCTCGGTGACCATCTATGGCAAGGCATCGTCTTGCTTGCCTACGGAATTTGTGTGATTTCGAGTGTTGATAATTTGGTGCGCATGGTATTTCTCAAGAAGAAAGCCAATATTCATCCATTAACCACCCTTTTCGGAATTATTTTAGGCATTCATTTGTTTGGCTTTTGGGGAATTATTTTTGGTCCTTTATTGCTTTCCAGCTTCTTTTTGATGCTAAAAATCTATAAAAATGAATTTTCAAAAAAGTAGTTCCAAAAATATTCAGTTGAAACACAATGATTTGTAGAAAATGTCAAAAAAAGGCCCAAAATAAATTTGCAATTATAAAAAAACCGCTTACCTTTGCAACCGCTTTCCGCGATAGGGGAGTATGCAACGGTCTTTGAAATGATTCCATACAACGTAGTACAAGCCAATAAAACCGGGTATTGAGGTCAGAGCGCAAGCATTGGGCAGCAATATGCGGAATAGTTTTTGGGTAAAAAAAAGAACCTATACAAAGTCAATTCTGCGATAGCCTCTTTAGCAATAAGGATGATATTAAAAGAATAACAGGGATAGCACAAAGAGCGAGGAAAAATAAAAAGAACAAATTAACAAAGAAGAGTTTGATCCTGGCTCAGGATGAACGCTAGCGA
>JAITXK010000059.1 GCA_031284765.1 Candidatus Symbiothrix sp. | reverse complement strand
GTAGCCAAGTCGGGACTTTGCCCGGATTGCGATGCACGGAAATGGTCTTTATCCGACCAATACGCTTTACCCGACAATGGAACTTCGATTTCCGTTGTTCCTTTTTGAACCGATGGTTTCGACGATTTGCAACCCGTAACCATCACACCTGCAATCACTGCCACGGCAGCGAGAATAAAAATTTTTTTCATTTTTTATAATTATTAAATTTTGCAAACTCCGTTACCCCGGTTTGCGTAAGGGTTTTATCATCATTAATTTGTGATTTTTCTATCATTTCAGTACCTCCTCTGTTTTAGAGGTGGTACAAACTTTCTTAATAATTTTGACAAAAGTACAAAATTATTTACAAACAAAATGTGACACAGTTAATATTTAGTCCAATAAACAAACCATTAGTTTTACAGATTGTATCAATTTCATTAAATGCAGTATATGTACTACCACTAAAGAATGTTTTATCCACTTCTTTTTTCACTTCATCAGTATCTAATTCCACCATAGCCGTCAGTCTAAGAGGCGCATAGCGCCCAAACCTTTGTAGCCGTGTGCAGAGCCTACGCCGAGCGGGGGACGACCTTATATTGATATAAGATTTACCAATACAACAAACAGAATGACGGATAGTACTTCAATTCTTTACCAATCCACAATAAAATTTCAGACCCATTTACCCCAAATAACTACCCTTTCATCCCCAAATCAGCTTTTTTTATCCCTTTCCAAGATCATTAATCCCTCTTATTTTGAAAATCTGTCCAAAAGCCGGTGCTTTGTACAAATTTTTAAGCTATGGACATTATCTCACGTACACACGAACTGGAACAACTTTTCTCGCCCGAGCAAACAACAGTGTTGGAATATTCCCAACTGGAAATTCGTCCTTTTCGATTCCATTCTGCGATGCAATCCGTAGAAGTCAACGGCATGGAAGACGATGTTATTTCCGAAAATAAGATGTTCAATTACTATGTTTTTACGCCGAAAGGCAGAGAAAAGCAGGACCAAGTCATCTTCTTGCTGCATGGACTGAATGAACGTTCGTGGAAAAAATATCTTCCCTGGGCGGAATATCTGGCACAAACCACCGGAAAGGCGGTGCTGCTGTTCCCCATTGCTTTTCATATCAACCGCAGTCCGCAAGCGTGGATGAATCCGAGGCAAGTGCGGCCTTTGGTGGATTTGCGCAATCGAGCGTTTCCGGGACTGCAAAATGCGACTTTCGTGAATGCTGTCCTGAGCGACCGCTTATCGCAAAAGCCTTCACGTTTTTTCACTTCGGGAATGGAAACCGTAGCCGACCTGCTACAACTGGCAGGGAAAATCAAAAACGGGGAACATCCACTATTCAAAGCCGGCGCATCCATTCAATTATTCGGTTATTCGATAGGAGCGATGATTTCCGAAATACTGTTGTTATCCAATCCCAACAGTTTATTTTCCGACAGCCGTTTATTCATGTTTTGCGGAGGGTCGGTCTTTTCAAAAATGAATGCCAATGCCCGCGACATCCTGGACAGTGCAACCAACGAGCATCTGCAACTTTACTACTCCACTTCTTTTTGGAAAAACAAACTGTCGTTCAAGATTCCTGTTTTGGAGCGGTGCAAAAAAGCCTTTCAATCCTTAATCAGCGCCGAGCGATTGTGCGAATACCGCGAAACGCTTCTGCAACCCGTCAAAGACCACATTCAAGCCATTTCGTTGAAAGCGGATAACGTGATTCCAACGGCAGGCATTCAGTTGGCCTTAGGTAAATATTCCGGTAGTATTTTGAAAGAAATGGATTTCCCGTATCCCTATTCGCATCAATGGCCGTTTCCGTTGAATGGGAAAGCACAGCCGGCAGTGGTCAATGCCTGTTTTCGGGATGTGTTTGACCGGATAGCAGGCTTTTTATTACCGTAACCCGTAAGTAACCGAAAGCACCTGAAACTCGGTTCGCCGGTTGATTTGGTCGGCTACAGCTTGTTGAACAGGCTCTAAAGTGGCAATAAATTCCGCATCCAGCAATTGTTCCAAGGGAAGGAAATCGTATTTGTCGGCAACGCTTTTGCTGACGGAAGTCGGGCGTATTTTCCCATATCCTTTCGCCGTCAAGCGTTCCGGTTCGATGCCTCCTTTTATCAGATAATCGACCACCGATTGTGCACGGCGTTGCGAAAGATTTTCGTTGTATTCTTCCGAGCCGACACGGTCGGTATGCGCCGATAATTCGATGGTTACGTTCGGATTGTCTTGCAACATCACCAACAGGATTTCCAATGCCGCCTTCGATTCGGGACGCAAACTGGCTTTATTGAAATCATAAAAGATATTCTCGACCAATTCGGGTTTGGAGATGGATGGAAGTGCAAAGTCGATGTAATACGTTTCGCTTTTCCCCTCATCGGGAACGCTTAACACTTGCTTTTGATTGAGGTAGCCCGGGGCGCTCGCCATCATCACATAATCCATTCCCGGCTTGACTTCCATATAATAAGTGGCATCGGAACGCACAAAAATACGTTGGTTGGTGCCGTCTTTACCCACAATCCGCACCATGGCGCTATCGACATCTTCTTCGTTGCGATTCAACACCCAGCCTTCTACGGCGACAGATACACCGGGCAAATGGAAGGAATAAATATGGTCGGCACCTCGCCCGTCGTTGCGGTTACTGCTGAAGAAACCCGATTCTTTCCGTCCCGCGAAAGTGATTCCGAAATCATCGCCCATGCTGTTAACCGGCGATTTCATGTTTTCCACCCGCCATTGTCCTTGATAAAAGCCGGCTTTGAAAATATCCAGACCGCCCATTCCGGGGTGACCATCGGACGAGAAAAACAACACGCTGTCCGCCCGCATATAGGGAAACACTTCGTTCCCGGGAGTGTTGATGTTAGGCCCCAGGTTTTCGGGAAACAGCGTACCGATGCCGTCAATGGGCACGCGCCAAATATCTTTTCCACCATATCCGCCCTGAATATCGGAAACAAAATACAAATAACCGTCCACTCCCACCGCCGGATGTGCAGCCATCGACAGCGAATCTTTGAAAACCGATACCTTGCTTCCCGCACTCCACTCTGCTCCCGAACGGCTGGAAACATGAATTTCTGCGGTATGGGAAGACATTGAATCATTGAGACAAGCCGTGTAATAGAGCTGACTGCCGTCCAAGGAAAAAGAAGCCGTTCCCTCGTCCCCAACTGTATTAATGCTGCTTGCAATATGCTCAGGCTTTTGCCATTGCTTTTTTTCGTTTTGTTTGATGACAAAGAAATCATTGTTTTTCATGCCTGTAATGGGACTTTTGTCATCTCCCAAGGCCTCTTTCCGGGAGGAAGAGAGGTACAATTCATCGAAATCGGCGCCCCCCAGCATGGGAGCATATTCGCCTTCGCGTGAACTCATTTCTTCCATCTTCCGGACGGCGTAGCGTGTAGGATTTTGTTTCCACACTTGTGCCGCTTCGCAACCGGTAAGGCCGTTTTTGGCCAGTACATCATCGGGCGATAGTTGCAAAAAGGCCTGATAAGCCTTTATGGCTTCGGCATACCGTCCCAATTTGTGCAACATTTGCGCTTGATGCAGGACGGCTGTGCTGTCGGCATATTTGTAACGGATTGCGTTGGTGTATCCGCTCAGCGCCCGTGCGGGATGGTTGACTTCGCGATAACATTCGCCGACGTGAAAAGCCACGCTTCCACGCAAAAAAGTCTTTTTGGGAGAGGTTTTGCCATATACTTTGCGATAAATCTGGGCGGCATCGAAATATTCGCCGCGTTCTTCGCGTGCTACGGCATCGCTCAGCTTGGCTGATTTGCAGGAAAGTAGCAGGAGGGGGAATAAAATTGTCAGGAAGAAAA
>JAITXK010000191.1 GCA_031284765.1 Candidatus Symbiothrix sp. | reverse complement strand
TAATTTTTTCAAGGCACAAAACGAATCGGAAGAGTGTAATATACAGGTACGGCTTTTCCTTGATGTTTTCCTGGCGTCCACGTTGGCATAGATTCAATTACGCGAACAGCTTCTTCGTCGCATAGTGGAGCTAAACTGTTCAACACTTCAATTTGTTCTGCCTTTCCTTTCGTATTTACTACAAAACGAACCACAACGATACCTTTTGCAATTTTTCCTTCAACGAGAAGCTGTGGATAGTGCAAATTTGTTTGCAGATATTTTGTTAAACCCTCTTGACCACCTGAAAAATTCGGCATTTCATCCACTGCCATATAGATTCCTTTTTTATCTTTTTCTCCTTTTGGGATTGGATTTGTCTTGGTCTCAGATAGTTGTTGAGGTGTGGAAAGTACAGCATAAGGATTTTCTCCTACTGCTCGTTTCCAAACTTCCCATACACGACCTCCTCTTTCGTTGACATAAGAGAGTATTAGATAATTATTACCGATAAATTGATACACTAAGGTATTATCCTTTCCGTTAAAAAAGGAGTTAGTATAGGATTTTTCCACATGTTCCACATATTTATTGAAAGGAAGAATATCGAAAGTACCATAGCCTGTGATAGAAATAGCTGTAGCGGAAATATATACATTAGTAAATTCAGCATGCTCATTCACGATTTTTAAAAATATTCCCGGAACAAGTTTAGTAGTATCCAATTTCACTTCTCCAGTTAGTGGAACAATCGTAATCGCATCTTTCGTTTGAAGATTATGCATTCGCCAAACTCCAACCAAGGATGGATCTTTCGAGATTACTTGTGCTGAAGGCGAGGCTGTCACCATCAAACAAACCATGCTGGTCCATAAAAATAATTGCTTTTTCATGCTGTTGTATTTTTAATAGTTTATTTTTTTATATCATCCTCTAAAAACATATCACGTGTCCATTGTTCTCGCGGTTTTATGTTCAATTCTTGTTGCAGATTATTAATGACCAGCGATGAAACAACTAATACTGTTCCATTTTTGAAAAAAATCTCATAATATCTCATCAAATACAAAGCAAATAATCACCCATGGTGTGGATGGTGTGGAGAAACATCCATAGAAAAGCAATAAAGATAGCACACATTGGAGAAAAATTGCCCGCACGAAACTCAATTTGGTAATTTTATGTGTGTGTTTCATAAAATCAAGTCTTCAGGGATTTTTGTTATTGCTGAATTTTTCTTAGCCCAAATAACTCTTTAACAAGTCGTTTTTATTACTTTGTTTCAATCGTCTGATTGCTTTTTCCTTGATTTGACGGACACGCTCGCGCGTTAAACCAAATTCATCCCCAATCTCTTCCAGCGTCATCTCTTGACGACTGATACCAAAAAACATTTTTATAATGTCGCGTTCGCGTTCGCTCAATGTGGATAATGCGCGGTTGATTTCCTTGGCAAGCGATTCGTTCATCAACGAACGGTCGGCTACCGGAGCATCTTCATTGACCAATACGTCCAACAGACTGTTGTCTTCGCCTTCGACAAAAGGAGCGTCCACCGAAATGTGGCGGCCGGAAACTTTGAGCGTATCCGATATCTTATCGACCGGAATGTCCAATTCGTGTGCCAATTCTTCGGGCGATGGACGGCGTTCGTGTTCTTGTTCAAACTTTGAAAACGCTTTGGTAATCTTGTTCAGAGAACCTACTTGATTCAAAGGCAAACGCACGATACGCGATTGTTCGGCCAAAGCTTGCAAAATCGACTGGCGAATCCACCACACCGCATAAGAAATAAACTTGAATCCGCGCGTTTCATCGAATTTTTCGGCCGCTTTAATCAAACCCAAATTGCCTTCGTTGATTAAGTCAGGCAGGCTTAAGCCCTGATTTTGATATTGCTTTGCCACCGAAACGACAAAACGCAGATTGGCTCGGGTAAGTTTTTCCAATGCTGCCCTGTCGCCACGTCTAATTGCCTGAGCCAGTTCGACTTCCTCTTCCACAGTAATCAAATCTTCACGACCGATTTCCTGAAGATACTTATCCAACGATGCGCTTTCTCGATTGGTAATTGATTTTGTAATTTTTAATTGTCTCATTCAATTCACTTTATTGTGAGAAAAAGTTTGCGAAGATAGTGACTTTTTCTCATAGAAACAATAGGGAAACAAAGAAAATGAAAACATTGTTTTCCATTCTCTTTGTTTTTATTCTTTTTTTTAATTTAAATCGATGGCATAAAACCGGATTCGGTCGTTCGGATATAAACCTTTGATATATAAAGCCCTTTCATCCGGGTCTTCTTTCAATATCGATTCCACTATCTTTACAAAGCTATCGGCAGACGCCAATCGCGTATCATTGGCCGTGAGAATAATAAAACCTTCTTTGATGCCGAGTTCTTTCAATTTACCATTCGTCACGTTGGCTACTTCAATGCCATAATTAACGCCTACGTTGCGTTTGTGTTCAGCAGACAAGTCTTTGAATGTGGCGCCTAAAATTTCCGTAACACTCCGATTTTTAATGATTGCCGTAGTCCCTTGGTCATTTTTCAACTCCACTTTATAGGTTTTCGTACTCCCTGCACGGTTTACTTGCACTTCCACAACATCTCCCGGACTGTAGCGATTGATTTCCGCCCGCAATTCCGAAAAACTTTTAAGTTTGTTGCCGTTGATGGCAGTAATCACATCGCCTTCCTTGATGCCTGCCTTTTCCGCAGAACTTTTGGTAGCGAAACCTGCCACATAGACCCCTTCATGCACTTTCAGTTTTTCGTATTTTTCGGGTTCGGATTCTTTCAAAGCAGCCAATTCGGTAACTGACACGCCCAATAAAGCGCGTTGAACCGTTCCGTATTCACGAATATCTGCAACAACTTTTTTCACCAAACTGATGGGAACGGCAAACGAATATCCGACAAAATTTCCGGTTTCTGAATAAATGGCAGTATTGATGCCCACTAATTCACCTTTGGTATTGACTAAAGCGCCACCACTATTGCCCGGATTGACAGCGGCATCGGTCTGGATGAATGATTCCACTTTATCTTGTGCGCGGGAACCGCCTCGTTGTCCATAACCCGAAAAAATGTTGCCGCGTCCTTTGGCGCTCACAATACCGGCCGTCACGGTAGAAGTTAAATTAAACGGATTGCCGACAGCCAACACCCATTCGCCCACTTTCAGAACATCGGAATTGCCGAAAGGAATGACCGGAAAATCTTTTCCTTCAATCTTCAGCAAAGCCACATCGGTCGCTTCGTCCGTGCCGATGAGTTTGGCGGTAAATGTGCGTTCATCGTTGGTAATGACTTCGATTTCGTCCGCACCCTCAATCACATGATTGTTGGTTACAATATATCCATCAGTCGAAATGATTACACCGGAACCAAAGCCCACGCGCGGTTGTCTTTGATATTGAGGCGTTTGTCCGCCGAAGAAAAATTCAAACGGGTCGAAATAACCGCGATTGTTTCCCCGTTGATTCTGCGTCGGTTTAGCCACCGATTTGATATGCACCACTGCATTCACGCTTTGTTCGGCCGCTAAAGTAAAATCGGTATTCTCGGCAACCGCCAAATTATAGGCCACCGGATGATAGCCCGACTGATTAAATTCGGCTGCACTGAGCGATTGTGTATTTTTATGATCTAAATAATAATACGTACCAACAGCCACGCCGGCACTCAAAATGCTAACTAAGAAAAAATTAAATACTGATTTCCAATTCATTTTCATATTCTTTATTTTTTTGTTAAGAACTAAATAATTTGACATCTCACGAACTCTTCACATACAAAAAACATACAAAAACTTGATTTAGTATATCGCTTTCAGCATTTTTAACCCTACAAAAAGGGGCTTAAATCTAATTAACAATCACATCTGTCAAAAATTCATTTGGGATATTGGGAAAGAAGTATTACCTTTGCCGTCGCAAATTCGGGATGTAGCTCAGCCCGGTAGAGTACACGTCTGGGGGGCGTGTGGTCGCACGTTCGAATCGTGTCATCCCGACAA
>JAITXK010000132.1 GCA_031284765.1 Candidatus Symbiothrix sp. | reverse complement strand
CTCAAGGGCGATTCTTCAATCGTTGGCGCACGGACAATGGCCGCTTTGCCCGGCGTGAGATTCATCTCCTTGAATTTATTGAAATCTTTGCCCGAACGAACGCCGCACCAGTCGGTGGCGTACGCCAATTTTTCGGTTGTGAGGTTGATGACAAATTCCATATTCTTTTTGAGAATCGGGTAGGAATGGCGTTCCGGCCGAACAGAAATGTAGCACATCGCAGGGTCTGAGCAGATGGTGCCGACCCACGCAACGGTCAAAATATTGTACTCCCTTTCGTCGTTGCCAACGGTTACCATCACAGCGGGGAGGGGGTAAATCAGCGTTCCGGGCTTCCAGTTCTGTTTCATACCAATACGATTTCTTCTTTTTTGATTTTTGTTTCGCAGTAATGGCACTTCAGTATGACGCTTTCTTTGTCAATCACCTTGAAGCGGGTTTTCATCGGTTCATTGTTGGTAATGCACTTGGGATTGTTGCATTTAACCAAACCGGCCAGTTCATCCGGAAGGGCGACCCATTTCTTTTCCTTCACTTCGTAATCACGGATAATATTCAACTTGACCGAAGGCGCAATCAGCGAAATGCGGTTGATTTCGTGCTCTTCAAAAAACTTATCGGCAATCTTGATAATGCCTTTTTTGCCCATTTTCTTGCTGTCCAAACTGTATCCGATGGTTACAGGCGTGCGCAGTTTTTCGATCTCCAAAATGGATACTACTTTGAAAACCTGTTCAGAGGGGATGTGGTCGATGACGGTGCCGTTTTCCAGGGCTGCTACCTGCAATTCTTTTTTATGTTCCATAATTCAATACTGTGCTAATGATTGCCTGACGGGCAAATACGCCATTCTTTGCTTGTTCAAAATAATACGCTTTCGGATTGTCGTCCACGTCCTGTGCAATCTCGTTCACGCGGGGCAGGGGGTGCAGGATGCGAAGATTGTCCTTGCTGTTTTCCAGCATCTGATTATTGAGGACATAGACGTTTTTTACTTTCTCGTATTCAATCAAATCGGTAAAGCGTTCGCGTTGGACACGAGTCATATACAAAATATCCGATTGATTAATCACGTCCTGCGAAAACTCCGTATGTTCGGAATAGCGGATGCCGTTTTTATCCATGAATTGTTTGTAAATGTCGGGCAGGCGTAGTTCTTCGGGAGCGACAAAGCAAAAAGTGGGATTGAAATGCGACATGCCGGTCAGCAGGGAATGTACGGTGCGGCCGTATTTCAAGTCGCCGACCATTGTAATCGTCAGGTTTTCCAGCGTTCCTTGCGTTTTGTAGATGGAATAAATATCCAGCAAGGTTTGCGACGGATGCTGATTTGCGCCATCACCCGCATTGACAATGGGAATATCCGTGATTTCGGAGGCGTAGCGGGCAGCGCCTTCCAAATGATGGCGCATGATAATCACATCGGCGTAATTGCTGACCATTTTGATGGTGTCTTTCAGGGTTTCCCCCTTGGAGGAGCTGGTGGTAGCGGCGTCGCTAAATCCGATGACCCTGCCGCCTAAACGGTTGATGGCCGTTTCAAAACTCAGGCGGGTGCGGGTCGATGGTTCGAAGAAAAGCGTGGCGCAAACTTTGCCTTCCAATAACTTTTGATTCGGGTGTTGCTCAAACTGCCCGGCGGTTCGAATCAACTGAAGAATGTCGTCTTTGGAGCAGTCGGCGATTGATACAAAACTTTTACTGTCCATATAATTGATGGTATAAATCAATGATTATATTGCGCAAAGTTATGAAAACTTATTGAGAAATGCGTTTTTTAGCATACTTTTATTCTCGGTAAAGAATAGCATTCCTCAACGTATCCTGTCAGCAAGTGGAAAGGGCGGTGGACTATTCTTTAATTATCTTCCGGACAACATTCTTTTGCCCTGACCGCAGTTTTACCACGTAACTGCCACTTTGCAATCCGCCCACAGAAACGGCTTCGCCGTCGTCAACAGATTGATTTTTGATTAACTTCCCATTCATATCCAAGAGCAAAAGTTTGGTACCCGCCTGAATACCGAGCACCCGGAAGGCATCCGCCACAGGATTGGGATAGATTTGAACAGTTGTCCTGGACACAGAAGGCAGACTGTCTGCGCAATTGGAATAATGATAGGTGGAAACCGCTGTCGCAACCCAGCCGTCCGCCCAACTGTAAACCGAAACAATCGCCGGATAATCATTGCTATTGTATTGATATTCGGTTTTTTCCTGTTCCTGCCAACGTTCCTGTTCGTTGTTCCACAAAGATTCGATAACCGTGACGGCATGTTCGTTATCGGGGTATTGATACTCAAACTTTTTTTGTTCTATCCAATCGTCTTGACCGGCATCCCAGCCGTAGAGGTGTTCTGAAACCGGATTTTGCCCGCCGTCATAGCGTATATCAGTGGCTTCGTGATTGTTATTTTGTCGGTACACTACCGAAACGAGCAGATTTTGATTTGCATCGTACGAAAATTGGGAAGTGAAATCGTTTTCCCATCCTTGTGCGTCGTCGTTCCACCGATACGAAGCAGCAGCGATGTCATTATCATCTGCATCGTGCATCGACTCGTATTTATCGGTTTTCAGCCAAAACTCATTTTCCCATTGCGACATCACGAACGACAACTGTCGCGTATCGGGCAGGTATTGCATGTCGGATTTCCACGTTGGCGTCCACTCATTTTTTTCTTTATTCCACCACCAGGACACAACAATCGTGTAATTGTCACTCCATTGGGTTTCGGATTTATATGCTTCCTCCCATCTATTCGCTGAGGCATTGTATGAATAGGAAATAACGGAATGAACCTGCTGGTTGCTATTGTATTGAGTATCCGATTTCCAATACGGCGTCCAACTGTTCCGGCCGGTTTCCCGCTTGGAGGCAATTTCCGAAATCCGGTTTCCATACAGATCATATTGGAATATGATTTTTTCTTCCTCTTGCCGGTCCTTATTTTGAATGACCACGCTATCCAATAATTGCACTTTCTCCGAAGTTTGCGATTGCATTCCTACGGAAAAAAACGTCATTGCCAAACTTAAAACGATTGTTTTCATTTTTAATACCGGTTTACTTGCTTCACGCCCTTGACGGCCTTTATTTTTTTCATCAGCCCATCCATGGCTGAGGTATCGCTCAACAGCACTGTCAACGTTCCCTGAAACAATCCGTCTTGGGAATCCACATTGATTGCCCGCAGCATCATGCCGTTTTCCTTGCCGATGATGGACGTGATGTTAGTCACAATGCCGATGTCATCGTTGCCGACCACTTTCAGAGTGACGGGATAATTCACGCTCGACTTGCCCGACCAGCGTGATTTTACAATCCGGTAACCGAAACGCTTAAACATGGATGGCGCATTGGGGCAATTCATACGATGTATTTTAATGCCTTGCGAGGATACAAATCCGAAAATATCGTCGCCGTAAATCGGGTGGCAGCATTTCGCGAGCGAATAGTCGATACCCGTCAAATCCTTATCGATCACTAAAACGTCTTCTTTTTTCGTAAACATTTCACCGGTGGTGGGTGCATAATAATTTTCTACACTCCGGTCGGTATGTTCTGCGGCTTCCTGTTCTTTTTTGTCCTGTTCCAAATAGTTGTCGATGACGGTATTGACATCCAAAAGTTCCTGCGCGATGGCGGCATAGAAATCGGTTACAGTCTTGTAGCCCATCTTTTTGATGAGGCGCATGAGTTTGGCTTCATCCTCATCCATTTTGCGGTTTTTGAAACGGCGGTGCAGCAGTTCCTTGGCAAATTCGACCTGTTTGGCGGATTGCTCCTTTAACGATTGCTTGATTTTGACCCGCGCCTTACTCGTAATCACGATATTCAGCCAATCCTGTTTGGGCGTTTGGTTGGGCGAAGTGAGAATATCCACCTGGTCGCCGCTTTGCAGTTTATGTTTGATGGAAACGTTTTTGTCGTTGATTTTGGCGGAAATACATTTTGAACCGATTTTCGTGTGAATGGCGAAAGCGAAATCTAAAACGGTAGCATCTTTCGGCAACTTGAACAAATCGCCTTTGGGCGTGAAGACGAAAATCTCGTCATCGTACAAATCCATTTTGAAATCGGCGATTAAATCGGTCGGCGAGATGTCTTTGTGTTCCAAGACTTCGCGCACGTTGGTCAGCCAGTTATCCAAGCCGCTTTCTCCTTTCAGACCCTTGTATTTCCAATGGGCGGCGAGGCCTTTTTCGGCAACTTCATCCATGCGTTTGGTTCTAATTTGCACTTCCACCCAACGACCTTCCGGCCCCATCACGGTGGTGTGCAACGATTCGTAGCCGTTGCTTTTGGGAACGGACAGCCAGTCTTTCATCCGCTTCGGATTGGGTTGATACATATCCGTAACCACTGAATAGACTTGCCAGCACTCGGCTTTTTCCTTCTCCACCGGCGTGTCCAAAATAATGCGGATAGCGAATAAATCGTAAATCTTTTCAAATTCAATTTTTTGTTTCAGTAGTTTATTGTGAATGGAGTGAATTGATTTTGTCCGCCCTTTAATGTCGAATTTCAGGCTCATGTTGTTCAATTTTTCCTCCACCGGGGCAATAAATTCGGCAATATATTTATCGCGCGAGCGTTTGGTTTCATTCAGTTTGCTTTTGATAAAATCGAACATTTCGCGGTCGCGGAATTTCAACGACAAGTCTTCCAGCTCGGATTTAATTTTATACAAGCCCAATTTATGGGAAATCGGGGCATAGAGATAGGAGGCCTCTGTTGCAATTTGCAGGCGATATTCTTCGTTGTCCATGAATTTGGCCATGCGCATCAGGTAAAGGCGTTCGGCAATCATGATGAGGATGACACGCACGTCTTCGGCAAATGAAAGCAGCAAAGTGCGGAAATCTTCGTTGTCGATAGCGGCGTTTTTGCCATACAATTCGTGTGTTTTTATTAAGCCGTGAATGATTTGTACGGTATCTTCCCCAAAATCTTTTTTAATTTCGGCGAGGGTATGATGACCATCCAGTACCAGTTGATAAAGCATGACCGCCAATACTGACGAGCGTTTCAAACCAATTTCATCCGCCACGATCAATGCCGTATTCATGTTGCGAAGCAGAATATTCAGGCCGTACACATCTTTGCCATAGCCTTTGTTGGCTACCGCTTCGCCGATATATTTTTTAACTTTGGCTTGGTCTCCGGATAAAAATCCTTCGCCGATGCTCCTTAAAATCCTGCGATAAGCGCCGATAAATTCTGCTTGCTCTTCTTTACACAGTAATTTACTCATTCATCAGTTGAGTTCC
>JAITXK010000039.1 GCA_031284765.1 Candidatus Symbiothrix sp. | reverse complement strand
GCTTGGATGCCTATGGCGTCGTAAATAGGTTTTCCGCTTTCATCGTTGAGTCGCGAAATCATATCGACATAACGTCCGTCGGCCATATAATCATTGATTAAGAGGGTTGCATCCGGATTACCTTTCCTTGCGGCAGCGAAACAGGCTTTTGAAAAAGCCAACTTGCCGATGTTGTTAGCCACCAAAGCGGTAAGTCGTGGAGCATATCCCCAATATTGTTCCCTGTCCCACCCTACCGTTTCGTTGATGACATCCCAAGTTTGGATGCTTCCGCGAAAATGTTCCGTGCAGTCTTTCGCCCGTTTTGTTTGCCTGTCGAAGAGTTCTTCGTCCGTAAAATCCTTAATCCACGATGGTTCGCCGGTATTCCAAACCAAAGGATGCCCTTTGGCTTGGATACCGTTTTTTGCGCACCAAGCGGCCACTTTTTCGGAATACGCATACCCCGGCTTGTCTTTCTCCGATTCGTAACCGGCCCAGTAGAAGCCTAATGTGGCAAAGTTGAGGAGTTCGGCAAACTTACGGTTGTATTCACTGGGGGTTTGTTCGGATTCTTCTTCCCACGTAAAAATATTGCTGCCGAAAAGAAATTCGTGCTGTTGCATTTCAACTTGAATACGAGCGCCTTTCACCGGTTTCCCGTTTTGTGTAAGGCGGATTTGTACGTCTTCTTTCCGGTGTTGCTGAATACGGGCATTGGCTTTTTCCTGCCAATCGTCGTTGGCGATTTGCGCTTGTGCTTTGTTTATAAAGCAGAAAGGAATAAACCCAAATAAGATGATAATGTTTTTAATACTGAAATTCATGTGATTATCTATTTAAAATGCTACGGAACAAAATTAGATAAAAGATTTCAGACTTGCAATAAATAAAAATATTAATCATTTAAATCGCATCCAAAAACTTCACAAGGGCATTGCGATCGGCTTTCGACATATTGCGGAATGCGTCGCGGCTCGGAGCGGCTTCGCCTCCATGCCACATAATGGCTTCCACATTGTTGCGGGCGCGCAAGTCGTGCAGTTTATCGGAATGTCCGGAAACTGTCGGATACAATCCGCGACCCCAGAGAGGCGTAGTGCGGCATACCCTGCAACGGCCGGGTTCATACATGTCTAAATCGTGACGCAACAAATCGGTATAAGGAAATATCTTCTGATTCGACATTTGCGGCATAGGCGTGTAATTGCTGCGGGTAGTCCACGACGGGCGATGACATTCGGCGCATCCGGCTTGCGTAAACAATTCTTTGCCGTGTTGCACTTCGGAATCGTCGAGATTCCGCGCCGCGGGAACAGCCAGACAACGGTGCCATACCATAAATGCATCATAATCGTCCTTTGTCATTTCCACCGGTAATGTTGTCGATTTCAGATAATCGAATATTTGCGTTTCGGTCAAACCGAGCGTAGTTTGTATTTCGGTATCTTGCGACGACACTTTCGCCCACTCGTCGGTAATGTAGTGGTACTGACGTTCGGGACGGGTCACGTTGGTGATGTTCCAGATGGCATTGGCGCCGGGGCCATTGTCCAAAGTGCCACGTGTCAGTAAATAAGTGAATCGTCCGGGGTGTTTGCCGGGGAAAGGATTGCTTGGGTCTTTTTCTTCGATATCAGCTCCGATCAGTCCTTTGCAGTATTCGCGGGCTTGTTGCTTGCTGTATTCAGCGCGAAGGTCTTCGTCGGAAATAGCGTCTATCAGTCCGACGCCATACAAACCGATGGTTGCCTCGATGGCTGCGGCATGTTTGCTCATATCAAAATCCTTGAAAAGGATGGCATCCTGATCAACGGAGACTTTGGGATAAATGAGCGAATAGGTTTCTCCGTCGGGAAATTTGTTGCCGAATGCATCTGTATATTCCGTCCAGTCCAAGTGGACGCCGGTTTCGTCTATCGGCGCTTTGAAAGGCGCAACGGCACGGGTTTGCGTCATTCCTGTAAAATATTTGGAGGCAAGCGCAAGCGTAGGCGATGCGGGATCATAAATCATAAGCAAGTAACAGTTGTGGCTGTCGTTGGTATCGAATTTATCGACCCGTTGCCCGTGACCACCGTAGCTGGGATGGCAGGCAATACAGGATTTGCGGATATATGCGGGGCCTAAACCTGTGTAAGCCATCATATCTCCATCGGAAACAAAACTTTTTTCAAACAGCTTTTCTCCTCGCATGAATTTTTTGAACAGGTCGGGATTTTCATCAATAAATCCCATGGTTTGCCGAAAGGCTTTGGAGCTTGCAACCCAAGTTGTACCTGTTTTACCACCCGGATACCATTCTTCCGTTTCGGCGCTGTATTCTTTTTTATTTATTCCCGGATCCTCATTGTCGTCTTTACAGGAAACAAGCGCAGCAACTGCCAACATCAATAAGATAACTTTTAAATCTTTCATTTTATCTAATTATTGTAAATTAATTTTCATTTTTTTATCACTCGACCAAAAGTTGCTTTTTCTATCATGCGGGTCTCTGTTTCACTTCACCCGCAGTGACAGAAAAAACGACTTTTTAAAAATCGGCGGTATTTAATCAACGATGTCCGTCAAATAATCGAACAATTTTGCCAGATCGGTGCAAGCGTCGGTAGCGTCATCAACTTGGTCTGCATTGATTCGGTCGCGAACTACTTCGTAAAACGATTTTCCTCCGGTTCCGATGGCATTGATTTTGGCAATGGCATCGTCTATTTTTGCTTTGATGTCTTTGTCGAGTTGGGCGTCTTTTTGCGCAACAAAAGTACTCAATGAAATGGATGTGCGGGTACTGTTGTCCAAACCGCCCAAATAAGCATTCTTGATACTTTCGATGTTGTTTTTATAGTCGTCGAGCGAATGCCAACTGTACCACGATTCCACTTCTTCCACTTTGTGGGTGTTGTAAGGCGATGCGATTTTTGTTTCGCCTACTTCATTCGCAATATCGGAAGCCCCGGTTGAAATTTCCATAATGGCGGCCGAAGCGGAAATGTATTTCGTACCGGCTTCCATTTTCATTTGGCCGGCAAAATTCTTGAAATTCGGATTGTTGTTTAAATGTTTTACCACATCCGGGTTTTCATTGAAAACGGCTTTCATTTCCGCAGATACGTTGTTTTCACCTACCCATGCCACATAAGCCAAAACGCAGTCCCACACCAAAGCGTCGGTAGCAGCGGTCAGATAATTCAGTTCGGCTGTGCTCAGATCAGCCACCGGGCGGGTTTGTCCGTTGCGATAAAGCAGGTATTCGGTAACGTGAAAGCCGATTACTTCCGAATCAAGATTCCACGCTTCAGCGCCGGTAATATTGCCGTTCTTTTCCACGATGATATTGGTGATATCATTCAGTTCAAGCGGCCATGAATCGATATGACCGTCGATATCGAGGGCGTCTTCGCCGACGGGACCGAACAAGAAGGCTTCATTTTTTTCCCACCAGATACGGGCCTTCATCCAAGCGGCCGATGCTGCTTGCATATTAGCATCCGTAGGATTGGTTTTCAGCGCAATATTGGCGGCACGCATTTCAAGAGCGGCTTCCGCCAGATTTTTGTAAGTAGGAACGATGGTTTTGTCCACATAACTCGCCAAGATTTGTACGAACAATTCATCATTATCGTCCGCTGTTTTATCATCGTCTTTACAGGAACTAAATACGCCAACCATCATTACGGCAGCGACAATACATATATTTCTAAATTTACTTAAATGTAACATACTTTTTAATTTTTAATTGTAATTGTTAATTATTAAAGGAACATACCCGCATACACAATACCGAGCGAAAACGTAGGTTCGTTGTTGTATGGGGATTTGAATTTTCTGAAAGAATATTCCGCCTTTATGGCGATATCTTTCAATGGATAGTAATTGATTCCGGCGCTTACGACATTTTTGCGACTCCAGCCTTTTGAGGAGATATTGCCTTCCGTTTTGTACATGGAATCGTAAAAACCGTAATGTCCGAACACATAGCATTTTTCGTTTTCTTTGGGTGAAGAGCGCAGCGAAAGCAGATCGTAACCGGCTTCCACATAATAACTCAACACATCGGAAGCAATATCTGTGCGCGGCGAAGGTCCGGCAGACGGCAACTTCTTATTGACAACGGAAATGGCATGCGAATCGCCTAAGCGACCATAGAGTACATTCGTTCGCGCCAACACGTGGTGTGCATTATACACAGCATCGAAGGCGCCGATGCTTACCGCTCCTTTCAGATTTTGGTTCGCATAGCGATCCCATTTGAGGCTGTTGCGGGCACTGTAACCGTAATAACCGCTCAAGGCCGTACGAAGTCCGGGTACGGTATAGTTGTCCACCCGGAAAGCGCCGGCATAAGTATTGGCTATTTCGAACTCGTAAGGCGACGCAGCGCCTTTCTTAATCCAGTTGGCATTGTTGAAACGTTCGGCGTCCAATCCCGACAGGAACTGGGCTTCGTAGCCCCATTTGCCTGCTTTTCCCCGGAAACTGATACCGGTTTGGTGCCAGGTACAAGGTAGAATCTCCGATTCTTCTTCGGGACGCAACACGGTGAAATATTCGGTTGGTAAATGATACTGATTTGTCAAACCAACCGGGACCACAATATGTCCAAACCGAACACGCGCTGCCGGAGTGAATGTTTTTTCAATCCAGAATTGTTCCAACGCTACTTCGCCGCCTTTTTCCAATTCCGTTTCATACTCACCGGCCTCATCGACTTCTATTTCGTAGGTAGTCCCCGTGCCTCCGTGTTCAAATTCTATTTCCGATGAGAATTTCCATCCATTGCCGAAATTATAATCCATATAAATGACTGCATGGGGAATATCAAATCGTCCGTGTGACACACCTTGGTTGCTTGCCGGATAGGCATAACGTGCAGGATTGTCGCTGTAAAACATCCGCTGAAAAACGGCTTCACCGTATCCTCCCAACAAAAGGCGGGGTTTTTCCACCACGCTTTTCGAATCGGATGTTTGGGCGCACAAATCGACTGCTAAAAACAATACGACAAGTAGATACAATTCCCTGAAACTAATCGGGGAAAGGTTTTTGAATAAAAGTTTCATTAAATATGTTTTATTTTCAAAAAACGGTCATTTTCAATTTATCACTCTCAATATATTTAAGGTGTGCGAAATAAATAACATATAACTGTTTTCAAATTTCGAACCGTCATGTCGGAAATCGGCCGTCATTTCGAATGGCCGGCCGTCATGTCGAACGATCGGGCCGTCATGTCGAACGGTCGGGCCGTCATTTCGAACTATTGGCCGTCATTTCGAACGAAGTGAGAATTGAAAATCGGCGGAGCCAAATCTACAATTCAACCGTAGAGCCTACGGAACAAGTCAGATTTCTCGCTACGCTCGAAATGACGAAATAGCAACATCGAAATAACGAAATAGCAGGCTCGAAATGACGAAATAGCAACATTATTTATTCCACGTTCCTAAATGAAGCAGGGAGGAGCGCGCAAAGAATAAGAGATGATTTTTATGTGATAAATCGTAGAAGTGTAAACGGTATTCAGTGTGATTTTTTCTCCGGAATACAATATCGGAGTAGGCGTAAATGCGCTGCATGCCAACCAATGGGAAAGAAATACAATGGTTTGCAACTGTAAGGAGGTATGGGTGTG